>DASXWF010001014.1:0-4383 GCA_036503835.1 Polyangiaceae bacterium
CCCTGCTCCTGCGCCCCCACCCCCCGCGCCGAGCCCGAAGACCGCCGCGCCGGCGCCCGTCGCCGCTCCGCCGCCGGCAGCCGCACCGGCGACTCCGGCGCCTGCCGCCGGCCCGAGTCCGTACAGCGGCGCCGTCAACAAGGGCGACGGCGCGTACCTCGCGCGCGACTTCGACGGAGCGATCGCCGCCTACCGCGAGGAGCTCTCGAAGAACTCGAGCTCCGCGCTCGCGCACTACCGGCTCGGCGAGGCCCAGCTCGCCAAGGGCGACACCAAGGAAGCGGAGCAGTCCTGGCAGAACGCCCTGCGCTTCGCCGGCAAGGACGAGAAGCTTCGCAACAAGACGCTCTTCGTGCTCTCCGATCTGCGCGAGCGGCTCAAGTACTACGACGACGCGATCGCGTTCTGGAAGGAGTACACGACGCAGACTCAGGCTCACCCCGAAGCGCAGGGTTATCCGGCGACCGCCGCCGAGCGCACCAAGCGCGTCGAGGAATGGAAGAAGATCTCGGCGGATGCCGTAGCAGTGAAAGAACGGATCAAGAAGCGCGAAGAAGAAGCCTTCGAAGCGCTCAAGAAGAGCTCGAAGTAACGGCTCGAACGGGCGGCGCGAGGGTTTCGCGCCGCGGGGGAAACGAGCCGGCAACGACATCCACGTTCCGCCGCCGGGCGCCGGATCGCGGGTTCGATCGTGAACTTGACGAGCTCTCGCTATCTCGGCTGGAGTAAAGGACATGGCGATCGAACGAGGGTTCAGGGCGCGCTTCCGCTACCGGTGGGACGAGTTTCTGAGCGGTGGAGCGGGGCGGCAGCTCCTGTTCCTGTTCGTGCTCACGGTCGCGGTGGTCGTGCTGTTCACGGCCATCGGGCTCGCCGTCTCGGCGGCGGGCGTCGAGCTCAAGAACGGCGACGAGGGGATCGACAACAAGGCGTGGTTTTACTTCACGCGCATGCTCGACGCCGGAACGATGGGCGACGACGAGGGCGACGTCAACCGCGTGATCTCGACGGGCGCGACGATCCTCGGCGTGATCGTGGCGGGCTTGTTGATCTCCTCGCTCGCCGGCAACTTCCAGGAGCGCCTCGAGGCGATCAAGCGCGGCGAATCGCCGGTGATGGAGCAGGATCACTTCCTGATCCTCGGCTGGAGCGAGAAGGTCTACTCGGTCATCGACCAGATCTCGGAAGCGTACGCTTCGGAGAAGATCGTGGCCGTGGTGATGGCCGAGGGCGAGAAGACCGAGATGGAGGCCAAGCTCCGCGACAAGGTCGTGCATCAGGAGCGCGTGAAGATCGTGGTGCGCGCGGGGAGCTCGCTCGACCTCAACGATCTCGCGCGCGTCTCCTTCGATCGCTCGCGGGCCATCGTCGTGTTGCTCGAGGACGCCCAGCTCCAGGAGCCGAACCTCGCCGACGGCCGCATCATCAAGACGCTGCTCGCGCTCTACAATCATCCGGACGCGAAGGGCCGAACCGAGCGCCTGCGCGTGACCGCCGAGGTGATGCAGGCCCAGAGCCAGGAGATCGCCCTGATCGCGAGCGGCGGCCGGGCGCACGTCGTCAAGACCAACGAGATCATCTCGAAGATCATCCTGCAGACCTCGCGCATCAGCGGTCTGTCGGTCGTCTACGACCACCTGCTGCGCTTCGAGGGCGCGGAGTTCCACGTGAAGCAGATGCCGGTCGCGGGCCGGCGCTTCAGCGATGTCCTGCTCGACTTCCCGAACGGGCTACCGGTCGGCGTCGCCAAGATCGACGGGTCCGGGCACATGCTGAATCCGCCCGCCGATCACGTGATTCAGAACGACGAAGCGCTCCTGATCCTGGCGGAGGACGCGAACGTCGTGCACGAGCCCTACCGGGGACAGCTCAGCATGGCGGGGATCCAGGTGCCGGCCGGCTCGGCCGAGAAGCGCGTGGAGCACATGCTGATCCTCGGCTGGAACGCGAAGCTCTTTCCGATCATCGAGGAGTTCGACTCCTACGTGGGCGCCGGCTCGACGCTCACGCTCGTCAACGGCAAGCCCGAGGCGGAGCGTTTCGCCGAGCTCACGGCGCGCTGCGCGCCCCCGAAGAACACCACCCTGCACCACGTCGTCGGCGAATTCACGAGCCGCGTCCTGATGGAGCAGCTCCAGCCCGAACGCTACCCGAAGGTGATGGTGCTCGGCGACGCCACCGGCGGAACCACGGTCGAGGAAGCCGACACGCGCGCGATCATCGCGCTCCTGCTCCTGCGCCACTGCCGCCAGCGCAGCCGCGCGCCCGAGCAGGAAGTGTGCAGCGAGATCCTCGAACCGAAGAATCGCGATCTGGCCGCGACCACCGAGATCGACGACATCGTGATCAGCAACGAAATGGTGAGCATGGTGCTCGCGCAGATCACGTACGAGCCGCGCATCCAGGCCGTGCTCGAGGATCTGTTCCGCTCCGAAGGCAGCGAGATCTACCTGAAGGACATCGCCCTTTACGTGCCGCCGGGGAACGCCTGCACCTTCGAGTACCTGATGCTGGCGGCGCGCTCGCGCGGGGAGGTCGTGCTCGGCCTGCAGCGCTACGTCGATGACGCTTCGCAGAGCTACGGCATCAAGCTGAATCCGGATCTCACGGCCCGGCGCACGCCTTTCATGCCGTCGCCCAAGGATCGGCTGATCGTGCTCGCGGAAGACGACGGCTGAGCGCGCGCTTCGCGCATCGAACGAGGAGAGAGCGAACCATGGATCTGGGCTTGTTTCTGGCGATTGGGGCCGTCATCGTGGCGGGAGTGGCGGCCGTCGTGGGTTTGTGGATGGAGCGCGATCCGAGGCGCCCACCACGCTGGGCCTACTCGCTTTCGGGTCTGATCGTGCTCACCACGATCGTCACGGTCGCGACCAGCTACGCCGACAAGCTCGACGACGAGGCGCGCGAGAAGTCCGCCGTGGAGCGCTACGAAGACCTCAAGAACCGCTCGCGGCTCCTGCAGGAGGGCAACGATCGCCTCGAGGACGCGGCCGGCGAGTCCAAGGAGCGCGAAGAGAAGATGCAGGAAGACATCGCGCGCATGCTCGTGAAGCTGAACGACATGGCCAAGGGGTCGACCGATCCCTCGCTCCAGGAGTTCGTGAAGGCCGAAATGGGCGCGCAGAGCCGCGCGAACGAGAACGTCGTCAGCAAGGTGGCGCAGCAGGTGAAGGACAGCGGCGGCGATCCCGACGCCGTCCTCGCGAGCGTGCTGCCGGAGCAGGAGCTCCAGCGCGTGAAGCGCTCGCTCAAGGAGAAGGAAGACCGCATGTCGGCCCTGCTCGAACGCAAGGAGAAGCGCCGGGAGCGTGAGAAGGTCGACGACGAGGAAGACAAGAAACGCAAGAAGAGCGGGCGCGGCGACAAAGATCGCGACGAGAAGTCCGACAAGGACAAGAAGGACAAGGATCGCGACGACAAGGCCGAGAAGAAGGACGACAAGGATCGCGACAAGGACAAGAAGGACAAGGACGGCGACGAGAAAGAGAAGGCGGAGAAAGAGAAGAAGGACGACAAGGACAAGGCCGAGAAAGCCGCCGCGTCGGCCGCTCCGGCTGCGCCGACTGCTTCCGCCCTCAAGCCTCCGCCTCCGCCTCTTCCTCCGGGTTCCGCGAAGCCGAAGGCCAAGAAGAAGGACTGAGTCGGTCGGACAGCGGAGGTCATCGGCGCGGGATCGCGCCAACGCCGCGACGGGATGCGAATCGCGCATCCGGTCGCGGCGTTCGTCGTTCTGAAGAATTCATCATCCGCGTTCGAACAACATCGCGTTGACTCTTCGCGGGGCGTCTGAGAACGTAGCGTTCGCCTCGTTCTTCCGAGACGAATGCCAGCACCTCTCGCCTGCGAGAGCCCCCGGGGGGCCTTTCGTACGCCGCGTCCGCTCTGGACGCTCCGGGCGTGCGTGCTCGTGTGCTCCGGCTGCTCGTTCTCGGCCGGCGCCGTCGACGCGTACGACTTTCCGATCACGAAGCGCGCCGGCGCGGTGCGGAGCAATCACGTCGGCGTGCAGGGAGCTTCGTACCTGCACCTGCCTCGCGACTACGGCTGGGTGATCGGAATGCAGTCGGCGGTGCTGGGCCAAACCGGACCGAAGACGCTGCGCGATCAGTGGCGCATCGCCGGCGCGTTCGGATACACGTCGTTTCCCACGTTCTACGGGCCGCCGGTCGGCTTCGAGCTGATCGGGCACCTCGGCATGCTGCGCGGCGACGTCGGCAAGATCCAGGCGCCCGTCGGCTGGTACTACGGAGTTCGCGCGGGATTTCCGCTGCGGCTCGACTCGAGCAGCGCCGCCTGGGAGCGCGACGGAGAGCTTGCGGCGCGCTTCTTCCTGGTCCCCGAAATCGGCGTCAGTCCCGTGCACGCCATCCAGAGTCCGGG
>DASXWF010001015.1:0-3981 GCA_036503835.1 Polyangiaceae bacterium
GCCCCTGGGCACCCCGAAGGCGAAGAGATCCGACGGCTGACAGTGTGACACGACAGGTGGTCTCCCTCGAGATGCCCAGGAGCTACTGCGGCGCGCCGGAGGAGAGCGCGCCGCAGGGACGGATTACGGGCTCAGGTCGACGCGCAGGATCGCGTGAGGCAGCGCGGCGGTGACGCCCATGAGCATGTTGTAGTGGACCTTGACCATGCCCGTGTTCTTACAGAACTCGCTGTCGGCATCGAACCGAGTCTCCTCGGGAGTGCCGCCATCCTGAACGATCCAGGGCTTCGCGCCACTGCTGCGGTCGATGAAGTAGAGCTTGTCTTCGTCCACGCCCGAGACCTGCGCGAGCTCGTCGGCAACGACCAGGTTGATGATGCCCTTGTACCGGTTGTTCGTGGTCAGCTGCGTGTTCTTCTGCGCGGCGACACCGCCCTCGAGGAACGCCGCTCGCATGAGGTCGGATTCCAGGAAATCCTTCGCTTCCTGCTCCTTCGCCGGGTGCACCACCAGGTCGGTGTAGCGGATCGCCATAGGCTGCCCGTTGGCACCCTTGATCCCGGTCCGGCCGTGGTTGAGGACGGCCTTGAACAGGTTCTGATCGATCGCGCTGCCGGCGAAATCGGTGCCGCCGCCGAGTAACACGTTCTTGAACGTGCCGTACACGCTGTCGAAGATGTTGACCTGGTGCGAGCTGCTGAACAGCGGGATGCCGGCGTCGATACCGAGCGTCGCGTCCTTGTACAGCTGGATGTTCGCGTTCGCATGGAGCAGGCGGGCCGTCAGGATGTTCGCATGTCGGCGGGCTTCCTTTGCCATGCGCGCGGCCTCGCCAGTCCACGACTGGACAGCGAAGTCGTTCTGCTCGAGCCGGCGCTTCTGCACCTTGACGCCGTCGGTCCACTCGACCGGAGTGATCGAAATCGACCGCTCGTACATGTCGCGTGCGGCGTCGTCGCCCTTGCGCTCCTTGTACCCGGCGGCACTGATCGACATCGGGTAGGTCAGAAGCAGCGCCTGCGAGCTCTCGACCAGGCCAAACGCCTTGGCCCATTCGCTCGCCGGGTCCGACGCTTCAAACGCTGACTCGAACGCGGAGCTGAACTGCTCGAGCGCGCGCTGCGAGTCGAAACTGAGTTGCTGGAGAGGCTTGGCCATTGGTCCTTGTTACCTGTGTGCCTTGGATGGTTCGGAGTGCGGGCCGTTATCGGATCGAAATCCAACAGGCGTGAATGCGTGCGTCGTCGTCGTCGAGGCCAGCGGCCGCGGCCAAGCTGACCGACAGAACGTCGCCTGCTTGTGCGCCGGTGACTGCCTTGGTGTACTCGCCGATCACGGTCGTGGCCGCGGCGAGCAGATCGAAGTTGCCAGAGGTGAGGGCCGCCCCTGCGTTATGGGCCACGCCTTCGCGGTTCGCGAACACGCTCGGGGTGATGGCCGCCGTGGCCGCGTCCGCGGCGCCGACGCGCGAAGCCAGAATGTGGAGGGTGACCGTCGAACCCGCAGGCAGCGACTCGGGCAACCGAGCCTGCGTCCAGATCACCGTGGCGACGTCGTCGTTCAGGCGGTAGCAGAGCGCTTCGCTGTCCGCGAGCTCCAGGCCGTTCGTGCCGTCCGCGTACGCGGGGATTGCGGCGCCGGAGGCCAGGCGGAACGCGGCAAGCGGCAAATCGATCGATTGCGCGCCCTGCAGCGACTGCGCCATGGCAATCGCGAGCGGGCCCATGAACACGTAGCAAAGCCCGTCCTCCAGCGCACCGCTCTTGGTCTCCGAGCAAACGCCAGCAATACCGCGTGAGCCCGCCGGATCGAGAGACACCGTCTGGTTGTCGACGACGTACACGACCTGCCCCTTGCGGGGTGCCGTACCGAGGTACGTGAAGCCCTGCACGCCGTACTCGATTTCGGCATCCACGGCGCCCGCGGCGCCGCCGCTCGGCGAACCCGTCCGGTTGTTGTAGGTGGCCGCGCAAACGCCAAGAGCGTTGCGCCCGGCGCCGGGGACGTTGGCGCGTCCGTCCGCGTCCTCGCAAACGATCTGGCCCTTGAACAAGAGGGTGTTCGCTGCGATCGGCGACGTGCCCTTGTGCGGAATCTCGCCCGTGTAGCGGGGCAAACGCTCGGTGGTGGTATCAGCCATGGTCGTTACTTCTGCTTTCGGGCGAGCCGCGACGCGACGAAGCGCGCGCGGGCGTCGGGGTCTTTGATCTTGGCGGCGTCGGCGCGTTCGAAATCTTCAAGGGCATCCTCGCCCACAGCGCCAGCACCCGCGGGCGGGGGCGTGTAGCCGGCGGCCGGCTTGCGGAGACGCAGCGCGGCGACGCGCTCGCGCATGTCCGACAGTGGTTCGGAGGCGAGGCGCGCGGTCGGGGCGTTGTCCTTCCACGCCGTGGCAGGCGTCTCGGCGCCCAGCTCGACCAGGGCAGTCACCAGCGACCTGCGCTCGGCCGTCTCGCGTGAGACGCGGTCGGCGCGCAGCTTCAGAAGCTCGGCGTATTCGGCGGCCGTGACCAGACGCGGAGCGTCGGCGGCCGACGGCTTCTTCGCGGACGGAGCCGGCGCTGCCGAGGGCGCTGCAGCGTCTTCGGGCGCGCTCTTCGCAGGCTCGGCTTCCACCGGCTTCGATTCTGGAGCAGCTTCGGGCTCGGCCTCCGCAGGAGCGGGTGCCGGCTCGACAGGATCAGACGCTTCATTAGCCATGCTGATCCCGACGGTAGCACGTCCGTTTGCGTCCGCAAGCGTACGTCCGGCGGTAGGCCGTGACGCAAGGTGATCGATCAGACCCGACTCCAGCGCGTGTCCCGCCAGCATGCTCGCGCCGCGGCCGTACCTCGCCTTCACAGCGTCCACGCTGACGCCACGACCAGCGGCGATAGCCCCCATGAATTCGCCAGCAATCTGGTCGAGGTAGCGCTGCACGACAGCCTTGCCCTCGGGCGTCGCCAGGTCGGGGCGCTTCTCAGGTGCGTCGCTGCTCGCGATGTCGACAACGGTCCCGCAGAGGCCGCCGGAAATGAAACCGGACGTGGCGACTCCGACCGAGCCGAACGAGCTCATACGCGAACGCGCGGTGATGTTGCCGACAGCGGCCGCGATCCCGTAGGCAGCGGAGTGGGCATTGTCCGCGATGACGCTCATTCGCGCGCCGGACGCGCGGGCGTCGGCGATGTCGTCGAGCAGGGCAAACAGACCGTCGACCGCACCGCCAGGGGAGTCGATATCCCAAACGATATCGCGGACGCGCGGGTCCGCGGCGGCGACCCGCAGCGATTCTTGAAGGTCAGGGTAGAGCGTGTTGGGCTCGTCGAACCACGCGGCTTCGGCATCCGGCGTCGGCGTGAGAACACCGCGCACGGAAATCGTGGCCGTAGCGCCGTCGAACTGGAGCGTGCTCGGCAAACCGTGGTTCGCTTGGGCCTTGCGCTCCGGCGCCTTGGCGGTGAGCGGAGTCCGCGCCTCGCGGATCGCGCGGACCATGCGCACCTGCAACGCCTCGTGCGACAGAAGCCAGTGGAGCATCACAGACGCAACCGTACCTTGACGGACGCTGCGGGTCAAGGTACGGACTAGAGTGTCACTGTCCAGCTGGCTGAAGAAACTCGCTCGCCCCGCCCCGGTCGCCATCGCGGCCACGCCGACCGGAGGAGGTAAAGCCCGCGGTGGCGTCAAGCCGCCGCAGCGCCAGCAAGGCCCGTACGCCTGGAGCCTGGCGAAGATACGCACCGCGCGCGACCAGCAGATGCGCGGGTGCTTCGACGTGCCGGTGCGGTTGGCGGAGGCGTTCCGCACGGACGACGCGCTCTTCACCGCCTACCAAGCGCGCTGCGCCACGCAGAGCGCGATTGCCCTGAGCTGGCAAACCTCAGCCATCTCCAGCAACACGCGAAAAAGCAAGGCCGCGCTCAAGCGCGCCCAGGCCGTGATCAAGGTCCCGCAGCACGTCCGACAGTCGATCCTCGGCACCATGGCCAACCACGGCCT
>DASXWF010001016.1:0-2824 GCA_036503835.1 Polyangiaceae bacterium
GGACGGCTTCGACCCGTCGCGGCCGGATTTCGTTCCCTACCGCGTGCGCGAGCTCGGCCGCGACGAGGTGGTGCGCGCGATCGAGCGCGTGCACGCGGCGCGCGCCGCCTGGGCCGACGTGCCCGCCGGGCGCCGCGAAGAAATTCTGCTGGCGGTGGCGGAGGAGCTCCGGCGCGCGCGCGGCGAGCTCATCGCGCGCATGGTGCTGGATGCCGGCAAACGCGCCGTCGAAGCGGACGCCGAGGTCTCCGAGGCCGTCGACTTCGCCGAGTACTACGCGCGCCAGCACGCGCGCCTGCGCGGCCGTTTCGCGCTCGAGCCGAAGGGCCTCGTGGTCGTGACTCCGCCGTGGAACTTCCCGCTCTCGATCGGGATCGGCGGCGTGCTCGCGGCGCTCGTCGCCGGCAACGTGGTGCTGCTCAAGCCCCCGCCCGAAACGCCGCTCGTGCTCGCGAGCGCCGTCGAAATCTGCCTGCGCGCCGGCGTCCCGGCGGAGGCGCTCGGCCTGGTCATCACGAGCGACGAGGCCGCGGAGCCGCTCGTCACCGATCCGCGCGTGGCGGCGGTGGTGCTCACGGGCGGGACCGAGACGGCGCGGCTCTTCCGGCGGCTGCGGCCCGACCTCGACCTGATCGCGGAGACGGGCGGGAAGAATGCGCTGATCGTGAGCGCCATGAGCGATCGCGAACAGGCGATCCAACACGCCGTGCGCGCCGCGTTCGGGCACGCGGGCCAGAAGTGCAGCGCGCTCAGCGTGCTGATCCTCGAACGCGAGGTGTACCGGAGCGCCAGCTTCAAGAAGAAGCTCGCGGACGCCGTGTCGAGCCTCGCGGTCGGCTCGGCCTGGGATCTCGAGAGCTTCGTGACGCCGCTGATCCATCCGCCTGCGGGCGCGCTCGCGCGGGCGATCGACGCGCTCGATCCCGGAGAAAGCTGGCTGGTCGAGCCCGCCCGAAGCCCGCGCAACCCGCGCCTGCTCCGGCCTTCCGTGCGCTGGGACGTGCAGCCGCAGAGCTTCGCGCACGTGACGGAGCTCTTCGGCCCGGTGCTGTCGGTGTTCGAAGCGAACGACTTCGATCACGCGCTCGAGATCGCCAACGGCACGCCGTACGGCCTCACCGCCGGGCTCGAGAGCCTCGACGCGCGCGAGCACGCCGCGTTTCTCGAGCGCATGCAGGCCGGCAATCTGTACGTCAACCGCCCGGTGACGGGCGCCGTCGTCGGGCGCCAGCCGTTCGGTGGCCACAAGGCGTCGAGCTTCGGGCCGGGGTACAAGGCCGGAGGCCCGAACACGCTGCTCGCGCTCGTGCGCGTGCGCGGCGAACTCGGACGCGCGGCGCTGTCCGACGCTCCGCTCTCGCGCGGACCGCGCGCGAGCGCGCCGGGCGCGAAAATTCACGGCATGCGACCGCCGCCGGACCTCGGCGTGTTCGGCGAGGTCGTGGCGGACAAGCTGCGCGACGCGGAGAGGCCCGAACAGGAGCGCCTGGCGCGGCGCCTGCGCAGCTACGAATCGGCGCTGCTCGGCGAAATCGACGTCATGCACGCGCAGGACGAGGTGCTCGGCCACGAGGACGCGCTCGTGTACCGGCCCTGCCGCGCCGCCGTCGTCGTGCTCCGGGGCGTGGACGACATCGACCTCCTGAGTACGCTGCTCGCCGCGCACATGGTCGGCGCGGAGGCAGAGTTTTACGCGCAGGAAGGCGCGAGCGACGAGATCCTGCGCCCGCTCGGGGAGGACGTCGTGTACTTCCAGAGCCTCGGCGAGATCGAAGAGCTGGTGCAGGAAGGCCGCTACGAGCGGGTGCGTGTCGTCGGCGCCGACCTGGGCGCCGCGTTCGCGGTGCTCGGCGACACGTCGCCCTCGCTCGACGTGGACCCGGTGTCCGATTCGGGCTACATCGAGCTCCGCCGGTACGTGACGGAGCAGTCCCGCAGCGTGGCGCTCCACCGCTACGGCAACTTGAGCCTGTACCTGGCCCAGAAATCCCGAGAAAAGTCCGAGCAGCGCGCATGAGCGGTCCCCTCACGATCACGAGCGGCATTCTGATCCCCGCCGCCGAGCTCGAGTGGACCGCCGTTCGCTCGGGCGGTCCCGGCGGTCAGAACGTCAACAAGCTTTCGACCAAGGTGGAGCTTCGCTTCGACGTCGCCTCCAGCAAGGCGCTGTCGCTGGCCGTGAAAGCCCGTTTGCTCGCGCGCGCCGCAGGCCGGCTGGACGCCGAGGGCAGGCTCCTCATCACCGCCGACACGACACGGTCGCAGAGTCAGAACCTGGAGCTTGCTCGCGAGCGGCTCGCCGAGCTCGTCCGAGCGGCCCTCGTCGTTCCGAAGAAGCGCCGGCCCACGCGTCCGTCACGCGGCGCGCGGGAACGCCGGCTCGAGTCGAAGCGCATGGTCTCCGAGAAGAAGCGGGCGCGCAAAGCCGAGCTCTAAGCGCGCCCTCCGGAAAAGATTCGGAAACATGGCTGCTCTCGTCGTCCTGGTTTCTCTTGGCGGGCGATGGCCAGTGTTGCCGCTCCTCCGACCTGGGTACGTTTCGTCCGCTCCGTTCCGCAGGGCCTCGGCGCCGAGTACCGCGTCGATCGCTACCGGATCGAAAACATCCGCGTCCTGACGGGCGCTCCCCCCGCGGGGCTCGAAACCGGCGCCGAGCTCTTTCGCATCGAAACGCTGCTGGGCCCGCCGCCAGGGACCGGTGAGCTCCTCGGGGTCACCCAACACCTCGGCTACCAGACGGCCGCCGAGCGCATCGAGCTCGCGCCACCGGCTCCTCCCGGCGGCGACTGCCACGTCGTGGTCATCCCGATCTCGAAATCGAGCG
>DASXWF010001017.1:0-3011 GCA_036503835.1 Polyangiaceae bacterium
TCGTTTACCTGCTCGCGACGTGCCCAACGACGGAAGCGGCCGTCCAGCAGCTACGGGCGATTCGACGGGCGCTCAAGGCCAAGCAGGAAGCGGAGAGCTTCGATGGTTGACCCCCGCACACTCACCGGAATCGAAGCCTCAATCTACGCGGCGGCGTGGGAGCCAAGTTCGCTCTGTCACACGACGAGTTGCTCGCCAAATGGATTGCCGAAGAAGCCCTCCGCCGGTTTCGCGAGCAGTCACCACAACCTCATGCCGCGGGTGATGGCGAGGGCGATGACGGCAAGGAGCGCGAGGCGTAGACTGTGCCCATGCGCGACTGCACCCGCGAAGAGTTCCGCGCCTTCGTCTCGGCGCACCCGGCGCTGGACCGCCTCGGCAATACCATCTGCGACCCGCCGATGGCTCACTACCAAGACCCGTTCGGCACCGTTGCCGCGTGGGTCGGGTACGATCGCGAGGGTAGCCAGGTCGCGTGGCAGATCGACGACGACTATCGGCCGAAACCGTACACGGTCGCCATGTTCGAGCGGGCTACGCGCGAACTCACACACCGCGTCGTGGAGCTCACCGAGCGGCTACTAGCGGCGTACGCTCGTGACCACGATCGGATGTGTCTGACGACGCGCAAGGACGAGCGCGGGCGTCAGTGCCAGTTCCCGCTCGGCGAAGGCTGGGGCAATCCAGTCACCGAGGCGATTCGTGAGCAGAGCCGGGCGCACGCCGACGCCTACTTCGCCGCGTGCGATATCCCGCCCGCCGATTGCATGGTGGTCTGGTGGATCGACGGCATCACGGCGCGCGTGGCGTACGAGCGAAAGCCGGACGGCTGGTGAACAAAACGAAACAAGGCCCCGACCCGACTCGTTGAGAGCCGGACCGGAGCCTTGAACTGTTCGAAGATCTCGAACGGTTGTTTTCGCTACTTCCCCACCACCGCCGGCACCCTCTCCCCGAGCGCCTTCGTCTCCCGCTGCAGGTCCCCCACGGCCGTCTTCGTAGTCCCGAGGCCGGCGCTCACCGAATTGAGCCCCTTCTCGAGCTCGTGGACCCGCTGGCAGAGCGGCCCGCGCTTAGCTTCCTCGTCCGTCCAGTGCGGGCAGGTGACTTCGGGCGGGGCGACCACGGGCGGCGGGGCTGGGGCCGTCGCGCGGTAGGTAGCGAGCGCCACGAGGACGCCCGTAACGAGCGCCCCGACGGCCTTGCACGTGCCGGTGACGACGTTTACGACGCCCTCGGCCGTCTCGTACCAGCGGAGCGGGCGGGGGGCGGGCGGGAGTGGCGTACTCGTCGGCGGCGCCACCATCCGGTCGCCCTGACCCTCGATGACCTTCCGGGCGGCTTCGACGACGGCGGGGCTTTCGAATTCGGGAGGGGTGACGGAGCGTGGCTCCCGGGGCGGCTCGCTGGGCGGGTCCAGCGGCCCGAGGTCGGGCAGCGGCGGCATAGGCGCACTCTGCGCAGCCGGCGGGGCCACGGGTGCCTTGATCGTCCGGTGCGGCCGGGCCGTGTGGACCGGGGGCGGGACGTTGGGGCGTGGCGCTTGGACCTGGCCCGTTACGATGTCAGCGAGACGGGGGCGGCGAGGGGGCGGCTCCTGGTTTCCGTCTTGCCGCGGGTCGCGAGCCTTCGAAAGGTCGCGCTTGATGTCGTCGAAGTCGCCTGGCACTGAACACCCGTCTGACTTTCTTCGCCTGCCCCTCCGATTGTTGTTGCGCGCAGCTATACAGTAGCTATACTGAACTCATCGAAACGACGGTGCCGCTGCTGGGCGCAGACACTGGGACTTGAGACTCCGGTGGTTGGGTTCGACTCCCAACGGCTCCATGTCCCTCGGGAGATCAACGATGGAACCTGTGATGATTCACCCGTTCGAAAAAGCCGGCCTTGGCAAAGCTCCGTTCCGCTGCGTCGGCGTGACCCGCAAGGTGGGACCGATCCGCATCGCCAATCGCGACGGCACAACAACTGAGATCGGGGCCGAGGGCCAACCGATGGGCCGCTGCGACTTTTGCGGAACCGGGATCGCTGACTGCTACGAGATTCGCTCTGCCGACCGCCGCGAGTTCGTGGTCGGGTGCGACTGTGTCGCCAAGGTCTGCGCGAAGGGGGAGAAGGTTTTCTCCGAGGTAGAGCGCATGGCAATGGACCTGAAGAACGCCGCGGCCCGTAAGCGCCACGACGCCAAGGCTGCCGCGTCTCAAGCTCAACTCGCTGAGCTATTGGCCGCGCCCCAGCTCCGCGGCAAGCTTTCGAGCAAGCCGAGCGCCTACGCGTGGAAAGCTGCCGAGGGAGCAACCGCGCTCGATGACGCCGAGTGGCTAGCGCGGCAGTGTGGACACGCGGGCCGCCTCCGCCTAATCAAGCGGCTTCAGTCCGAGCTCGCTACTCCCTGAAAGACGAAAGCCCGGCGGCCTTGTCGGCTGCCGGGCATCGCCCTGGAACTTGAGACTCCGAAGGAGATCGTAACCATGCCGACCAAGAAGTCAAAGGCGCGCCGGCCGAGCGGCAAATCAGGGAAAAACCTCGGCGTCCCGATCTCGCTGCGGGCTCACGACCGGGAGCAGATTGAGCGCTGGCGGGTGGCCGCGGAGAGGGCTCGGCGCAATCTGAGCGACTGGATCCGCGTCACGCTGGACGATGCAGCGGAGAAGTCCGACCGACGGGCCTAGCGTTCCAGCCCCTCTCGAATCGCCCTCACCACCGCAATCGCGTAGTCGGCACCCTTCGAGATCCACACCCCACCGACGAGCTCAGCGAGCGTCGCGCCCATCGGATCCGCAGTGAAGAGAATCCTCACCGATAGCGGCGACACTTCGCGTGCCACCTCGAGCAGGTGCACGCCGTCCCGCCGCGAACCGTCACGCCCTGCCGGCAAGTGAAAGTCAGCCACGACCGCCGCGTAGTGGTTGTTGCGTAGCTTCGTCTCGGCCTCTTCGAACGTCGTCGAGCCGTCCGTGCGGAACCCGTGACGCTGGAGCATCGCCTCGAGCTCCTCCAACTCGAGCCGC
>DASXWF010001018.1:0-7218 GCA_036503835.1 Polyangiaceae bacterium
ATCCTGAGTCCGGGCAAGCATCTGGTCCACGAGCTCTCCACCGGGCAAGATGCCTGGCTTCACGTCGTGATCGGAGCCGTGACGCTCGGCACGGTGGTCCTCCGGGCGGGCGACGGCGCGGGACTCGAGAACGAGCGTTCGATTTCACTCACGGCGCGAGAAGCGGCGGAGATCCTGCTTTGCGACCTCGGCGCATGCCGGCCGGTGGGCTCGCCCCCAATTCGCTGAAGCATTCACGGTCGGGCACGCAGGGCTCGCAGCGATACCACGTCGATCTCGTCGAATTTGGACGGCTCGTCGCTTGCGCTCCGGAGAAATGATGCGCATGTTGCGTCGAACCTCGCTGCGTGCACCGTTGAAACAGGCGGCGCCCACCCCGCGCGGTCGAGTCGAACGCGTTCATGCTTGTAGTTCGCGAAATCCTGTGTGCGACGGACGTTGAAAGACCGGCGCGGGCGGGCCTGCGCTATTCGTACTTCCTCGCCGATCGATTTCAGTGTTCCCTTCACGTCGTCCACGCGTGGCAGGAGCCGACGGCGACCGCCGGTTCGCACCTGAGCGGTGCGGAACGAATGCAGAACGTTCACGCGGCGCACCGCTTGCGTGAACGACTCGACGAGGTGGTTCGGGCCGTTCCGACGGGATCCTCCGGGCGCGCCACGACCTACGTCGTGGACGGGGAGTTGACCGCGGCAGTGCTGGCAAGTGCCGAGCGCCAGCGTGTCGACCTGATCGTGCTGGGCTCGGGGGCGCGAGAAGACGCGGGCGCGCGGGCGGCCGGGTCGGTTGCGGAGTGCCTCACGCGCCAGGCGGCGTGTCCCGTGCTCACCGTGCCGGCGCGCGCGTTCGGGCGGGCTCCGCTCGTGAAGCGCATCCTGCTCGTGCTCCCGACGGCACCCACCGTGGGACTCACGGTGGAGTGGACCGCGCTCTGGGCCAGGCAGTTCGGGGCCAGCGTCCAGCTCCTCTATCGCGAGGGAACGGAGCCCAGCTCCGTCGGGAACGCGGCCCTGTGTCGGCACGAAGTCGAGGACAAGCTGCGGCGTTCGGGCGTCGGCGTCGACGCGATCTTCGTCGAGCCGGGAGCCGGCATTGCGGCGCGAGTCATTCACGTAGCGGAAAGCGCGCGCTGCGATCTCGTCGTCATGAGCGCCGTGTTGCGAGACGCCGAGGGGCAATCCGTGCTCGGCGGGCTTCGCGCGGCCGGCGTGCTGCCGGTCTTGTCCGTGCGCGATTCCGCCCCGGAACGACCTTTCGTGGACAACGTGATCGAAGGCGACTTCGCCACGTCGTTCGTGAGGCAAGAGGCACAGGCGCAGGACACGAGGAGCAGAGCATGGATCGCAGAGTGCGAGCGGTAGTACGAGACGGCGGCGGCGGCATCGTCGCGCTGTGCAATGCGGGGGCGAAGTGGTCGCCGCGGCGCAAGGTCGACGTGATTCGCGACATCCTCGACAACAGGACGAGCTATTACGTACAGGAGCAGGAGCGGCGATCGTACGTGCGCGTCGTCAGCGGCAACCAGCTCTTGACGACTCGTGACGCCAGCGACGCGAATAGCCTCGAGAAGTTGGCCGACGCTTGAAGCGCGTCCGCGGACGTTCGCGGCCGGCCACGCTGCGCAGCCGGCCGCGTTGCGCCCGTTCGCTCAGCGCTCGATCGGTTGAGGTTTGACGCCGGGTACGGTGGCCTCGCCCGTGACACTCACGTCGTGCGCACCGCCCTGCTTCATGACTTGCTCGGCGCGTTTCTGCTGCTCGCGGTCGTCCACGTGGACCGCCAACAGGACGTTTCCAGAGCGTAGCTTGCCTTCGTAGCGCTTGGCTTCGAGTTCGGGAATCCCCATTCCGATGAGGGCGCCGGTGACGCCACCGAGCGCCGCGCCCGCCGCCGCGCCGCTGAGAGCCGCCATCAAGGGACCCGCCGCGATGAAGGGCCCGAGCCCCGGAATGGCCAGCGCTCCGATACCGGCGAGCAGCCCGAGTGTTCCGCCGACCAGCCCGCCGCCGGCCACGCCCGCTACGGCGCCTTCGGGAGCCTTCGTGTTGTGTTCGTGCGCGAAGTCCTTCGTGCCGCGTTTGTCCGGGAGCAGCACCGAGATGTCGGTCGTCGAAAACCCCGCGCTCTGAAGCGCAACGACCATATTTTCGGCGCGTGTCTCGTCGTCGACGATTCCGATCACGCTCTTGTTCTTGCTCATGAGGATGCCTTTCATGGGGCCACTTCGAGTTGATTGTCGACCATGCCGGGTCCGGCGAATTTCCGCGCGGCGGCTTCGATGCTCGCGCGCTCCGCCGCGCTCTTGACGGGTCCGCGCAGCGTGACTTTGCGGTTGTTGGTGATGATCTTCACGTTCTTCGCCGTGAAGGACAGCGAACCGTCGGCCATCACCGCCTGCCGGATTTGCTGCGTGATCTTGAGATCGGCGGAGTTTTCGCCTTGATCCATCGGCGTCAACGCCGCAGCTTCGGTGTCGCGCTCGTTGACCTTGGTGTTGTCCGGTTGCGTGTCGTTTCGGGTGGTGGCGCTCGCTTCGCTGCGAGTCTTGCTCGTCGCGGGCGTCGAGTCGCCGATGGTTGCGGGCGCCGTCGACGCGGCGGCGCGCCGCCTTGCCGCGGCGTCCGGATCGGTGGACGCGGAGGTCTCCGGGTACGAAGCGGGCTCGCTGTCGTACGACTCTCGCGGCTCCGTCGTGACCGTTGCGTCGCTCGTCGCCACGCTCTCGTAGTCGTCCGCATTCTTAGCGGGTTTTTCGGTTGAGCAGCCGGCTGCGATGAATACGCAGACCAGCCCTTCGAGAGGCAATCTCATTCTGGGTCTCCTTGCGGACACGCGCTTCGCGTCCGATCCTGCTTACCAGCAAGTGCCGTGCCGCCGCTCAAGTCCTCGGTGAAGCGTGTCGCGCCGCGCGCGGGGACAGCTGCGCCTCGCAAGCGGCAAACCACCCCGACCTGCGTGCCGCTGCCGAGCGCTACGCGCCGTGGTCGCCGAACTCAGCCAGCCACTCGAGCAGTTCCTTGATGGTCGTCTGCGCGAGACCGATCACGCTGTCGGCTGCGCCGTAGTAAAGGTTCAGCGTGTCGGCGTCGGCGCCGATCGTGTACCCGCAGGGAAAGACGACGTTGCCCACGTCTCCGTGCGTTTCGTACGGGGCTTCGGGACCGAACAGCCAGGGACTACCGCGTACGATGCAGCGCTCGGGCTCGTCGTGTGCCAGCAAAGCCAGGCCGAGTCGGTAGAGGCTTCCGGACGCCGTGACCCTGACGCCGTGATAGAGCATCAACCAACCGGCCTTGGTTTCGATCAACGGCGGCGAAAGCCCCACCTTGTTCGCGTCCCACCACCCGCCCTTGCGCGCGGGGAGCACGAGCTTGTGCCCGCCCCAGCTGCGCAGATCCGGTGAGTATGCCATCCAGACGTGAGCCCCGGTGTCGGTCATCGGGCGATGGATCAACGCGAACTGGCCGCCGATGCGATAGGGCAGGAGCGCGGCGTCCTTGTCGTCGGGCTGCATGATCAACCCGAAGCGTTCGAAATGTTTGAAGTCTTCCGTGAGTGCCAGCGCGACCCCCGGCCCGCTGCGGCCGAAAGCGGTGTACACGACCGCATACCGCCCGAGCTCCGGAACGTACGTGATGCGCGGATCCTCGATGCCCCACAGCTCTTCGGGCCATTGGTCCGGCTGTGCGCTCAACGTGGGCTGCGCGTCGATCTCGAAGCCGTCGACTCCGTTCGCCGAGCGCGCGGCGCAAAGGTGCGAATGCCCGCGGTAGTCCTCGACGCGGCAGAGCAGCAGCGTGGTTCCGTCCTGCAAGGTCGTTGCGCCGGCGTTGAAGACGCTGTGAACGGGGTACGGCCAATCGGCCGCCGTGAGGATCGGGTTGCCTTGGTGGCGGCGGATGATTCCGCGTGGCCCGGGACTGGCCTTCACTTACGTGCTCCCTTGGCGCGCGGCTGACGTGTGTAGTCCAGGCTCCGCATCTCGACGAGCGCGAGCAGGAACGAGAGCGTCGACTCCGCCCCCTGGTTCTCGTTCGGCCGATCGGCGTGCAGGGCGTCGCGACAGCCGCCGGTCGACGCGTCGTAGAGCGGCCGGCGCAGGTGGTTTTTGCCGAGGAACCAATCGAAAGCACGACAGGCGTGCTCGGCCCAGATCGGTTGCCGGCTGGCACGCAGGGCCTCGAGGCTGGCCGAGACCATGCCCGCGGCTTCGATGGGCTGCTGATCGAACTCCGCCTTCTGTCCGCCGCGTTCGTAAAACCCGTTCGAGCCGATCGGCGCGAACTCGTCGTGCTCGGAGATCTGCAGCTGGGCGAGCCATTGCAGCGCGTCGAGACCGAGGCGCAGGAGCTCCTGCGAGCCCGTCGCGCTACCCGAAACAATCACTGCCTGCGCCAGGCGCGCGTTGGCATAGGTGAGGGAGCTCTCGAACCAAGGCCAGTCCGGCGTGCTCGACTTGCGGTGCCGGTCGACCAGCAGCTCCAGCAACCCTTGCCGTACCGTTTGCACGCCGGTGTCGCCGTCGAAGGCGCGCAGGTATTCCTCGATGCCGAGCAGGCCGTAAGCCCACGCGCGCGGGCTCGTGAACGTGAGCATCTGCGGCAGCGCCGCGTGAAAGAGCTCGCCGCTGAGACTGCCGAGCCCGGGGTCGCCCGCGCGCCCGATCGTGGCTCCGAGCGCCCAGACGGCGTGGCCGTGACTGTCCTCGGAGCCCTGTTCCTCGCTCCACTGGCGCGCGTACGACATGAAGTTACGAAATCGAGAGCGGCCAGCGTCGAACGCGTAGCAGACGAACGCGAGATATCGCATCGTCAGCTCGCGAACCGTCTTGGCGTTGGCGGCGCCGAACTCGTCGTCGCGCGCGACCAGGAGCAGCGCCCGCGCATTGTCGTCCAGGGCGTAGCCTTCCGCATAGCGAGGGATCGCGAAGCGGGCGTGCTGCAGGAGGCCCGTGTCGTCGGTCATCCGCAACAGGTGATCGAGGTTCAGCTCCGGCAGATCGGAGGCCGGGATGACGCCGGTCAACGTGGAGCGGCGCGAGCGCTTCTCCTCGTGACGCGCCTTTTCGAAGCTCTCGAGATAGAGCTCGGCGACGATCGGCCACGACGTCTTGCGGCCGGCGGCCGCCGCGCGCTCTCCGAGCGCCGCGCGGCGGGCCGTGTCACCGAGCAGATCGCCGACGGCCTCCGCGAGTGCCGCCGCGTCGCGTGGCGGCACCAGCACTCCGCGACCTTCGCCCAGGAGCTCGCGCGCGTGCCAGTACGGCGTCGAAACGATCGCCTTGCCCGCGGCGACGGCCCGCGCGAGCGTGCCCGACGTGCTCTGTTCGGGGTTCAGATACGGCGTTACGTAGACGTCGGCGAGCGCGAGAAAGGCTGCGAGTTCCCCGTCGGTGACGAAGCGATCCTCGAAATGGACGTTGTCAGCGACGCCCAGGCGTCGCGCCAGGGTGGTGAGCTGGAGTCGGTACGTCTCGCCGTTCCTTTGCTTCACGTGCGGATGCGTGGCGCCCAGCACGACGAACACCACGTCCCGGTGCCGCGCGAGAATGGCCGGCAGCGCCTCGATCATGTACTCGAGCCCCTTGTCCGGCGACAGCAACCCGAACGTGAGCACGACCTGCCGGTTCGCGAAGCCGAGCCGCTCCCTGCTCGGCGAAGCTCCGGTGGCGCGCGAAATACCATGGGGAATGACGTCGACACTGCCGTCCGGTACGCCGTGGAGGTCGCGCACGGTGTCCTGCCCGTGACTGCTCATGACCACGATTCGCTCGGAGAGGGCGATGATTTCGTCGAGCACGCTTCGTTGCTGCGCGGACGGCGCGGTCAGGATGGTGTGCAGCGTCGTCACGACGGGCACGCGCAGCTCGCGCAGCAGGGTGAGGACGTGACCGCCCGCGACGCCTCCGAATATTCCGTACTCGTGCTGCAGCGACACGACGTCGACCTGGTTCGCGTTCAAGAACTGCGCGGCACGGCGATAGCCGCCGATCTCGCCCTCGTCGATTTCGAAGCGTACGTGGTGAGGGTAGACGTGACTGTGGCCGGTGTCGTTCATCGCCACGACCAGGCACTCGCGCGGGGGGCCGGAAGCGGCGACCGCCGCGCACAGGTCCGTGGTGAACGTCGCAATCCCGCAGCGGCGGGGCAGATGATTCCCCACGAACGCGATCTTGTTCAGCGAGCGCGAAGCCGGTGGAAACGAGCTCACCGGGCCTCGCCGGGTGCAGCCGCGAGCTCGGTCCGCCGGAGCTCGTCGGTCGTACGGAAGGCGAGATTTCCCGCCGAGAGTGTGTCGTTCATTTCAGGTAACCCTATTTCGCGCGATCCCGTGCGCTCCCAACTGCCGAGATCGAGGGATCGCAGCTCTCGAACGCCGGACGGCGGCACTTGGCGCTGCCTCACAGGATCGCCCGAGAAACGACTTTCCGCGATCGCTCGGAGCGAGGGACAGCCAGGCGGTTACCGAAACGCTGTGTACGCAAGACCTAACACCTCCCCCCTGGCCATGCAATCTGAAAACCCGCATTCTGCCAAACGAGCGTCGTGCTGCCCTTCGTGCTTTCTCTCGCAGAGCTCCTGGAGCTCGAGTTCGCGTGACGCTCGAGGCCGGCGCATCGAAGCGCTCTCGTCCGCGCATCATCTCGCTCTTGCCGTCCGCGACCGAGATCGTTTGCGCGCTGGGTGCGGCGGATGGCCTCGTGGGGATTTCTCACGAGTGCGATTTCCCCGAAGCGATTCGAGACCGGCCCGTGCTCACACGCTCGCGTATCGACGCGCGGGGCTCGAGCCGCGCCATCGACAGCGCGGTTCGGATCGTCATCCGCGACGCGCTCAGCATCTATGCCGTGGACGAGCAGAAAATGGCGGAGCTCGAGCCGGACGTCATCCTGACGCAAGATCTGTGTGAGGTCTGCGCGGTCTCGCTCGATGACGTTCGAGCCGCGGTTTCGCGGCTGGCTCACCGGGAGCAGGTCCGCATCCTGAGCCTCCGGCCCACGCGCATCGAAGACGTTCTCGCGGATGTCGAACGCGTCGCGCTGGAGATCGGACGGGAGGCGCAGGGGACCGCCGTCCGCAGCACGTTGATGCAACGAATTCGCGCGATTGCGAGCCGGGCGGAGCAGGCGTCCGTTCGGCCCAGGGTGGTGTCGCTCGAGTGGATCGATCCCTTGATGCTCGGTGGTACGTGGATGCCGGAGCTCATCGAGCTCGCCGG
>DASXWF010001019.1:0-4368 GCA_036503835.1 Polyangiaceae bacterium
GAGACGTAGACGAGCTCGCTCGTGCCGTCGAAGTCCTTGATCGGGAAAACGCTGCGGAACACCGCCTCGAGTCCGATCTCCTTGCGATCGCGCGGACCTACGTCGGACTGGAGAAACTTGTCGTAGCTCGACTTCTGGATGTCGATGAGGTTCGGGATCTCCTCGATCGAATCGACACGGCCGAGATTGGTACGGTGACGGAAGTTGGACTGGACCTTGGCTGCCATCGGGTCACTGCCTCCACAAACGGGCCACCGCCCCGCCCTGGGGAGAGCAGGCGGGGGGTAGCACCACGGCGCCGGGCGCAAGGGACACGTGGCCCTTGCGCGCGGCGATCATCGGATCACGCTCACTGAGACCGCGTCGAGCCGCTCTGGCCCGACGCGTGCTGTTCTGGAAAAGGGTGGGGAGCAAGGGGTGGTCTTACTTGACCTCGACCTTGGCACCCGCGGCTTCCAGCTTCTTCTGGATATCGGCCGCTTCTTCCTTGCCGATGCCTTCCTTGATCGGCTTGGGGGCGCCTTCCACGAGGTCCTTCGCCTCTTTCAGACCGAGCGCGGTGATCTCACGCACGGCCTTGATGACGTTGATCTTGTTCGGGCCGCCATCGGCGAGGATGACGGTGAACTCCGTCTTCTCCTCGGCAGGCGCCGCAGCTGCCGCACCGCCACCGCCGGCGGCGGCAACGGCCACGGGCGCCGCGCTGACGCCCCACTTCGTCTCGAGCTCCTTGACGAGCTCGGCGAGCTTGATGACCGGCATGTTGGAAAGAAAATCGACGACCTGCTCTTGCGTAATTTCAGCCATTTTTCCGTCTCCTGAACGTGAGTCCTGCAAAAATCTTGGGGTTCTTGGTTAATACGATCGGCGGTTTCAGCCGCCGTCCTTGCGTCGCTTGGCGTCCAGCACGCCCACCAACTCGCGGGCCGGAGCGTTCAGCAACATCACGAAATGCTGTGCGGGCGCCATGAGGGTGGCGAGGAACGTCGCCCTCATCTCGTCCTTGTTCGGCAGCGTGGCGAGCTGTTCCTCGACGGCTTTCGCGCCGAGCACCTCGCCCTCGAGGACGCCGCCCTTGATCTTGAGCTTCTCGTTGTCCTTGGCGATGTCCTTGAGCAGGCGAGCCGCGGCGCTGGGCTCTTCGAAGCTCCAGGCGATGCCCGTCATGCCCTTGAGGACCGGCGCGAGCTTCTTGACGTAGCCGAGGTCCGAGAGCGCCTTCGTGACCAAGGTGTTTTTGACCACCTTGTACTCGATGCCCTTGGCTCGGAACGCGTCACGGAGCTTCGTGACCTCTTCGACGGTCATCCCGGTGAAGTCGAGGAACACCGCGGAGCTCATCCGGTCGAAGCGCGACCGGATGTCCTTCGCCTGTTCGGTCTTGGCTGCGCGGTCCATCAGTTCTCCTCTTCTCCGCCCGAAACCACGGTGCTCGGATCGATACGGATGCCGGGACCCATGGTGCTCGTGAGCGTGATGCTGCGGAGGTAGATGCCCTTGGCCGTGGACGGCTTCTTGGCGACGAGCTCGGCGAAGAGCGCCGAGGCGTTCTCGACGATCTGCTTCTCCGCGAACGATTTGCGGGCGACGCGGCAGTGCACGATGCCGGACTTGTCGACGCGGTACTCGACCTTGCCGGCCTTGGCCTCGCGCACCGCGGTCTTCACGTCGAAGGTCACGGTACCGACCTTGGGGTTCGGCATCAGGCCGCGCGGACCGAGGACGCGACCGAGCTTACCGACGGCGCCCATCAGGTCGGGCGTCGCGATCACGCGATCGAAGTCCATGAAGCCTTCCTGCACGCGTTGAACGAGCTCGTCCGAGCCCGCCACGTCGGCGCCTGCTTCCAGCGCCTCCTTCTCCTTGTCGCCGCGCGCGAAGACCAGCACGCGCACGGTCTTGCCGGTGCCGTGCGGCAGCACGATCGCGCCGCGCACCATCTGGTCGGCGTGCTTCGGGTTCACGCCGAGACGCACCGCGACGTCCACGCTCTCGTCGAACTTGGCGAAGGCGCTCTTCTTCAAGAGAGCCACCGCTTCCTCGACGGTGTAGCGCTTCGCCCGGTCGACCTGACCGAGCGCGGCTTTCATGTTCTTGGTGAATTGGGTTGCCATTCTTTCCTAGCGTCTTTCGACTCCTGGATACGCTCCGAAACACGACGAAACGTGGCTCGGGCGCTCCAGTACTTTCGGACTCACTGAACGACGTCGACTCCCATGGAGCGCGCCGTTCCCGCGATCGAGCGAGCCGCCGCTTCGATCTCGGTCGCGTTCATGTCCTTGATCTTCTCTTTCGCGATCTCCCGGATCTGGTCCATCGTGAGCTTGCCGACCTTGGTCTTGTTCGGCTCCTTGGAGCCGGCGCCCGGCTTCTTCGAGGTGGGCAGCCCGCACGCCTTCTTGATGAGGACGCTCGCGGGCGGCGACTTCATGATGAAGGAGTAGGAGCGATCGGCGTAGACCGTGATCACCACGGGCAGGATCGTTTCACCGAGCGGAGCGCTCCGCGCGTTGAAGTCCTTGCAGAACTGCATGATGTTCACGCCGTGCTGGCCGAGCGCGGGGCCGACGGGCGGCGAGGGGTTCGCCTTGCCGGCGGGCAATTGAAGTTTGATGTAGGCGGAGATCTTCTTCTTGGCGCTCATGGCGTTTCCTTACCTGTCGTAGCCCGCATCTGAATTTCGCTCGCGCGGACGAATGATCCCGACGCGCGACCTTCGCGATCTGAAGGACAGCTGGCGCTGGGCTCGCCAGTTTGTCTGCGGGAGGTCGGGTCTCTCATGACGATCGTGATCTGTTCTTGCCAAGATCCTTGGGGTCGTGGCGTCAGCGCTTCTCCACATGGGAAAAATCGAGCTCGACGGGGGTCGGTCGGCCGAAGATGCTGACCATGACCTTGAGCTTCTGCTTGTCGGGCTTGACCTCTTGAACGGTGCCCGAGAAGTTCGCGAACGCGCCGACCACCACGCGCACCTCGTCGCCCTCGGCGAACTGGTGGCGTGGCTTCGGCTTGACGGCGCCCTCGACGATCCCCTTCCGGAGATCCTCGATGTGCGGGCTCTTCACCTCTTGCGGCCGCTGGTTACCGATGAAACCGGTGACCTTGGGCGTGTCCTTCACGAGGTGCCAGGCGTGCTCGCTCATCTCCATTTCGACGAAGAGGTAGCCGGGGAAGCTCGTCTTGGTCTTGACGCGCTGCTTGCCGTCCTTGGTCGTGTCGGTGACCGTTTCGGACGGGATCAAGATCTCGCCGAACTTCTCCTCCATCTTGTACTGGCGGATCCGCTCCTGCAGGGCGGACTTCACCTTGTTCTCGTAGCCCGAGTAGGTGGTCACGACGTACCACCGCTTGCCGGAAACGGGTGCTTCAACCTCGTTCATGCGCCGTACACCAGGGTGGTCAGGAAACTCCAAAAGCGATCCAGGATCGTTACGTAAACGGTGGCGATCAGGCTCGCGACGACGACGACGATGGTGCCGTTCAGCACCGTCTCGCGCGGCGGCCAGGTCACGCGGGCGAGCTCCTCCGCCACTTCGTCCGCCCAGCGCCGGATGTTCTCCTTGCGATAGGACTGGATGACGACGAGGGTGCCGGCGATCGCGCCGACGACCAGCGTGATGCCTTCACGCTGATCCTCGGCATAGGCGACGAGCTGCGGAACGGCGCGGACCGCCGCAGGCCACTCCGCAATCGCGCCCCATGCCATGACCAGAATCTTGCTCGTGACGTAGGCGCCGAGGATGGCGATGAGGAAGAACGCGGCATGCACGTAACGAGCGGCACCGATCGCGGCTGCCGCGTGCTCGTCCGTTTCGCTTTCGACGCTTTCGCCGGACGTCTCCGCGGGAGCTTCGACCGATTCGGTCTGCTCCTTCGGCTCGTCCGGGTCTTTTTCGTCGTTGCTTGCCATTTTCGTCCTCGGTCGCGGCAGGGGCGGAGAGACTCGAACTCCCGGCCCGCGGATTTGGAATCCGCTGCTCTACCAACTGAGCTACGCCCCTGGAGCCGGCTTCGGTCGCCGGGAAATCCTAGGCTGTCCTACCTACCTTCGATGTGCGCCGTGTGGCGCTTGCAGCTGCTACAGAATTTGCTGAATTTCAGGACCTTTCCCCCGTCTACGGGGGTCTTTTTCGTCAAATAGTTGCGGCTTCCACAGACCGTGCAGGAGAGGGCGACCCGGATCCGGCGGCTTTTCGGCGGTGCCGTCTCCCGGGTGGCCACGGCACTACTCGAGGATCTTGGTGACCACGCCCGCGCCGACGGTCTTGCCGCCCTCGCGAATCGCGAACCGCATCTGCTCTTCGAGGGCGACGCTCGTGATGAGCTCGACTTCCATCGTGATGTTGTCGCCCGGCATCACCATCTTCA
>DASXWF010001020.1:0-6634 GCA_036503835.1 Polyangiaceae bacterium
GGACAGCATGGGCAGCTGGGTCGAACGCCCTGCCGCCGCCGTCGCCGAGAGCGCCTCGCGCCTCCGCGAGAGGGCCGCGTCCCGGAGCGAGCGGCCGGGCGGCGCGGCGGTCGCCGGCTGATCGAACAGGCTCGCGTCGGGCTCCGCTCGTGCCGGCAGCTTTCCGTCGATCGCGCGCTCGAGCTCGGCGCGGGCGGACGCGAGCTCGAGCTCCGCCTGTTCGACCTCTAGCTCGAGGCGGGTCTCGTTCGAACGCGCCGGAGTCGCGTTCGCCCCGGGCCGCGAGCCCTCGAGTACGCGAGCCTCCACGCTTTCTCGCAGCGAGCGCGCCGCCGCGGCGGCGCGCCGCCGGATGTCGCGCGCGACGAAGGCTGCGAGCCACCCGAGGTACGCCGCTCGAATCTCCCGGATGACCGCGAGCGCTTCGGCCTGCTGCTCGAACCCAGCCGCCGCGAGCTCGGCGCGCCGCACGCGCACGTTGGCCGCCGTGCGCCCGAAGTCGTAGACGCTCCCGCTCAGCGAAAGCTGGGCGCCATACCGAAAATCCGGGATCAGAGCGCCCGGATCGCCGAACGCTCGCGATCCGGTCATCAGGTAGTCGTCTCCGCTGGTGTCCGTGACGTGGACCAGTCTGCCGCCGGGGGCCAGGTCGCCGGTGACGCTCGCGCTCAGCGTGGGGTGATAGGGGGCTTCCGCGAGCGCGACGGCGGAGCGCGCCGCATCCGTGCGTGCGCCGGCAGCCGCGATCGAAGCACGCTGCACCACGCCGCGCCGTTCGAGCTCCTCGAGCGAAAGCACCTGGGCGCCCGCGACGCGCGACGCGAGCAGGGCCGACGCCAGGAGCGCGACGCGAAATGCTCGCCCCGCCCTATTCGCGGTGTAGCGCATGAATCGGATCCATTCCTGAGGCCCGGCGCGCGGGCAGGTAGCCGAAGCACATGCCGACGCAGGTCCCGAAGCCGGCGGCGAGCGCCACGCCGGCGGGAGAGATCACGCGCGGCCAGCCCATGCGCTCCGCGACCAGCGTCGCCGCCAGTACGCCGAGCGCGATCCCGGCGAGCGTTCCGAGCAGCGTGAGCACCAGCGACTCGAGCAGAAATTGCGCCAGGATCTGAGCGGGTGACGCTCCGATCGCGGCGCGGATCCCGATTTCGCCCGTGCGCTCGGCCACGGACACCAGCTGAATGTTCATGATGCCGATGCCGCCCACGAGCAGCGAGACTCCCGCAATCGCCGCCAGCAACGTGGACAGGATCCGCGACGTGCGGTCCGCGGCGCGGATCACCTCGAGCGGGCTCGAAACGGAAAAATCGTCGGGCTCGCCGGGCTCGAGATCGTGCGACCGGCGCATGATCTCTCGAACCTCCTCGAGCGCCGCCTCGATTCGTGCCGGCCAGAGCGGCTCGACCTCGATGTACGCGTAGCCGGGCTGGTCCCCGAGGTGAGCGTTGAACGTCGTGAGCGGAACGACGACCAGGTCGTCCAGATCGTTCCCCGACGTCGAGAACCCCTTCTCCGACAGCACGCCGACGATGTGACACGGCAAGAGCCCGGCGACGGTGAGCGTCTGCCCGAGCGGATCGCCGCCGCCGAACAGGGCCCTCGCTGGCGTCCCGCCGATCACGCAGACCTTTTCGCTGCGCTCTGCGTCCACGTCGTCGAAGCCGCCTCCGCTCTGCAGCTCCCAGGCGTGAAGCTCCAGATAGCCCGGATCCGCTCCGTACACGCTGCTCGCGTGCTGCTCGCCGCCGCGCGACAGCGACGCGTTGCGCCGCGCGACCGGCAGCACCGCCCGGAGCGAGCTGCCTTCGCGCCGCAAGCGCGCGACGTCGGCGTCGTCGATCAGCGCGGGGGGCCTCGCGCGAGGTCCCACCGCCGCGCTGCTCTGGATCTTGATCAGGTTCGTGCCCAAGAGCTCGAACTGGGCGACGACCGAGCGCCGCGCACCCTCGCCGAAGCTCACCATCGCGATGAACGCGCCGACTCCGATGGCGAGTCCGAGCATGGTCAGCCCGCTCCGGCCGGGCGCGCGCCGCACGAGCTGGAGCGCCAGCCGCAGGCTTTCACGCGTGATCAGCACGCGGCTCCTCTTCGTTCACGATCTTACCGTCGAGCAGGCAGACTCTCCGCTCGGCAAGCCGCGCGACCACGGGATCGTGCGTGACGAGCACCATGCTCGCGCCTTGCTCCTCGTGAAGCTCCAGCAAGAGGCGCATGACCTCGAGACCGGTCTTGGAGTCGAGCGCGCCGGTCGGCTCGTCGGCGAGCACGAGCTTCGGCGATCCCACGAGCGCGCGCGCGATGGCGACGCGCTGCCGTTCGCCTCCCGAGAGCTGGTTCGGAAAATGACGAACGCGCTCCCCGAGGCCTACCCGTTCCAGCAGAGCCCGCGCGCGCTGCTCGGCCTCGCCGCGCGCGACGCCCGCGTAGTGCAGAGGCAACGAGGCGTTCTCGAGCGCCGTCGCGTGCGGGATGAGGTGAAACGATTGGAAAATGAAGCCGAGGTAGTGAAGGCGCACCCAGGCCTGCTCTTCGCGATCCAATCGGGAGACGTCCGTGCCGCCGAGCCGATAGCTGCCGGAGGTGGGTCGATCGAGACAGCCGAGAATGTTGAGCAGGGTGGACTTTCCCGACCCCGAAGGTCCGGTGAGGGCGACGACCTCGTCGAAGGCGACGCGCAGCTCGATCCCCGCAAGGACATGCACGTCCGTGCCGGCGTGGCTCGACGCGTAGCTCTTGTGGAGAGCTTCGACCTCCACGATCGAGCTCGCGGCGGCCGCCGTCCGTTCAACGTTTTCCAAGGTGAATCCCCGGTCCCTCCGCGGTGCTGTCTTCACCGCTCGCGAGCAGGCCGACGGCGAGCTCGACCCCGGCTTCGAGCGAGCCGGCCCCCTGCGGGCGGACCTCCGTGAATGCGCCGTCGGAGAGTCCGACCGTGACCGGTATCGCCTCGAGTTGGTGCTTGCGGGCGCGAAACACGCGCGAGCGTGCCGGTGCGGGTGGTGCGCCGTCGGGGCGGAAGCGAAGCGCGGCGTCACGCGTCGCGAGCACCCTCTCGGCCCGAGCGACTTCGACGCTGACGGTCGCGGTCATGCCGGGCAAGAGCGCGTGCTCCGGGTTGCCCGCGACGAGCTCCACGCGATAGCGGACAGCCTGTGCCGTGCGTTCGGCGTCGATCCCGACGTGCTGGACGCGCGCGTCGAACGAGCGTCCCGGAAAGGCGGGCAGCGTGAAGCGCGCGGCTTGTCCGGGGCGCAACTCGCCGACCTCCGATTCTGCCACCTCGGCCGCGATGCGGAGCGAACCGAGCTCGCTGCCCACCACGAACAGCGGCCCGCGCTCGGGCGACACCGCTCCGCCCGTCGTTTCGGGAGCCCGCAGCACGACCCCCGAGATCGGGGTCGTGACGCTGGTCAGGCTCTCGGAAAGCCGAGCCGAGCGCAGGTTCTGGCGCGCCTTCTCGGACTCCGCGCGCGCCGTTGCGAGCGCGGCGCGCGCGCGTTTCTCCTCCGCTTCGGCGGCGTCGAGCTCCCCCACGCTGGCAAGCTCGCGGGCTTCCAGGCGGTCGAGCCGCTCCTTGGCAGCGCTGGCGGCCTGCAGGGCGGCCGTCGCTTCCGCGACTCTGCTGGTGGCCGCCGAAAGGCCTGCTTCGGCTCCGCGGGCGGCGATCACCGCGGCGCGGGCATCGAGGAGCGCCAGCGTGTCTCCCTCCGAGACTCGTGCGCCCGCTTCCTGGAGGACTCGGACGAGACGCCCGGCGACGGGAGCCGGTACCTCGGCGCGCTCGAGCACCTCGAGGTGCCCGGTGAGCTCGACGCGTCTCACGATCGTCCTCCGTTCGACGGGAGCGGTCTCGTAGCGCACCGGCGCGGGACGCGAGCTCAGGAATGTTGCAATGGCGATGAAGAGCGCGAGCGCCACCACGATGGCGATGGTGACGTGGCGGCGCCGGAGACGGCCACGGCTGACCTCGGGACTGATCACGAGCGGAGCACTCACCATGTCGGACAAGAGCAGCTCCTGTGCGTGCGCCCCACACTGCAGAGCTCGTGCCACACGGGAGTGAGTGTGGGAGTGCTGCGGCGCGTCGATCGTTTCCTCGTTTTGTGCGGTCGGATTCACTCGCGATGCGCGATGCAAAATGTCATTCTACGCCCTCGCCACGCGGCACTCGATCCTATGGGGACGCTAGTGCTTCGACGTTTCGCGGCTGTGACTTTGCGCCTTCGATGATCGAGACCAAGCTCCGTTTCGCTTCGAGACTCTGTCTACTCGGATTCAGCGTCGCCTCGCTGGCGCGAGCGGAACAAGCACGGGAAGGCGGCTTCGGTCGCGCGTTTTTTGCTGCATCCGGCGGACAGCGCAAGCTGGCCGCCGAGCCGCCGAGCCCCGCGCCTCCCCGCGGATTGCGGCTGCCCGCGTTCATCGCCTGGCAGCCCGGCACCCAGCCGCGCGTCGGTCTGCCCACGCCCGCGAAGCACGCGGCACTCACGGGCGGCGGAAGCGAATGCGCCACTCACTGCGTCGAGCGCCGTGGCATCGAACGAGGGAAACATCTGACCAGCGCGGTTCTGGCAGGGGTTGCTTCGGCCGGTCTCGCGACCGGCTTCGTCCTGGTCCTCACGACGCCGAGCGCTTCCGAACGCGTGAGTGTCGTGCCCTCGTTTCGGCTCAAGTTCTCCGCCGACCGCGCCGTCGCGAGCGCCCGCTGGAGGTTTTGAGCTTTGTCCGAGCCTCGCTCGCGGATGCTGGCTTGCGTGTGTCTCGCGCTCGGGCTCTCGTGCGGGCCGAGCGCGGCGGCGCCCACGCCGGTCGTCGAGCTCACGGCCGACCCCGAGCTCGTTCTCGGCACCGAGCAGGACCGCTCGTGCCTGGAAGACGAGGCGAGCTCGCTCGCCGCGCGCTGGGCTCCTTCGTTCCTCCAGCACACCTCGTCGAGCTACCCGGAACGCGATCGGCCGCTCCCGGTCGACTTCGACGGCGATTGGGACGCGACGAACAACTGGTCGGGTCTCACCAAGAGCGCTCTGCGGCGCCAGCCCGCGGTCTACTACTCGGCCGTTCTCAGCCGTACTCACGCCTTCCTCACCTACACGCTCTACTATCCCCGCGATTGGATCCCCGTGGTCTGCGTCCCGTACGCTTGCCACGACAATGATCTCGAGGTCGTGCTGGTCGTGGCCGAGCGCCGCGCGCCGTTCGACGACGCGAGCGCGCTCGTGTTGGTCGAGAGCAAGTTTCACAGCAAGTTCGTGGCGGAGCCCGGGGCTCAGATCGCCCGCACGAGCGACGGCAGGCCGGTGCTCGCGGTCGAGTCGGAGGGTCACGGCATCACGCCGGCGCTCGCCGGTGAAGCGTTGGACACGGAGGACGCCGTGCTGCTCCGGCACGCCTCGAGCCCCGCGTCACTCTCGAACGTTCGTTCGGAAGCGTACGCGCTCCTGCCGCTCCATTCGACGCTCTGGCAGCGGCGTGCCGTCGGTTCGGAGGACGGGCGGCTCTGGACGGACGGCGACGGTGGGTTCATCGCCTACCGCGGATCACGCCTCGGCGCGCTCGGCAAACGGCTCGGCGCGACGATGGCGGGGCGGGAGTACCGCGGCGGCGTGCGTCCGCCGTGGGCGATTGATCCCAATCGCAACCGCGGCGACTGGTTCTTCGATCCGGCGTTCGGCGCCCTCGCCCGCCACGGCGGGTACTTTCGCAGAGGTCCCGTGAGTCTCGACTACGAGCTCAACCCGTACGTCGAGGACTTGATGCGTGAATGCGTGGGTCCGCGCTGCTCGCGCGACGCGGATCTGGCAGCGGGGACGTCGTTGCCAGCGACGTTTCCACTTTCGACCGTCGGCTTTCTCTTGTTGCGCGGGCGGCGACGACGTCGCTCAGGATCTTCGCGAGCCGCGAAGCCGTCGCCTCGGCCGTGAGGAACGCCACGCGCCGCGCGCCCTCGCGGCCGAGCCTCACGCGGAGCTCGCGGTCGGCCACGAGCTGTTCCACGGCTGCCGCCAGCGCGTCCACGTCGCGGAGCGGGTAGACGAGCCCGGTCTTCCCGCTCTCGACGAGCTCGAGGATCGGCGGAATCGCCGCGGCGACCACGGGCACCTCGGAACGCATCGCTTCGAGCAGCACGTTCGACGAGCCTTCGGAATCCGACGGGAGCACCAGGATGTCGCAGGCTCGATAGAACGAAGCCATATCGCTCACGAACCCCAGAAAGCTCAGGTTCTCCACGCCCGCCTCGCGCACCGCGCGCTCGCAGGCTTCTCGCTCGCTGCCGCTGCCCGCGATCAGGACCGCCACGTCGGGGTGTGACCCGTTCAGACGGCGCGCGAGCGCGATCACGTCTTCGACGTGTTTCGAGGCCGCGAGGCGACCCGCGAAGCCGACGACCAGTCGAGCGCCGTGCGGGCGGTACAGTTCGGGATCGCCGAGGCGCGGCCCGAACAGCCCGGGGTCCACGCCGTTCGGTACGACCGCGACGGGCCCGCGAATCAACGGATGAAACAGGCGCCGCACGGCCTCGCCGTTGCAGAGCAGCAGATCGGGCTTCAGAAAGCGCGCGAGCAACCAGAGCGCAATCCGTTGTGCCAGGGATATGCGTGAGCCGCCGGCACGCCACACGATGGGGATGCCT
>DASXWF010001021.1:0-2150 GCA_036503835.1 Polyangiaceae bacterium
CGGGCGAAGCAGGTGCGAGCGGAACCAACGCGGGTAAGGGCGGTGCCGCCGGGAGTTCGTCCGGACGTGCCGGCGCGGGGGGGACACGCATGACCGGAGGCGAAGGCGGGAGCGATGCACCGGGTTCGGCAGGCAGTGCCGGGGAAGGCGGAACCGGCGGGAGCGGCAAGGGCGGGAGCGGCAAGGGCGGCGAATCCGGCGCGATCGAGGCTGGCGGCGCTGGAGAAGCAGGAGCCGGCGACGGCGGTGCCGGCAAGGGCGGGGAATCCGGCGCGGCCGACGCGGGCAGCGGAGGAGAAGGAGGCGCTGCTGATGGTTCCGCGATCGTGGTCGACGCGAAGCGTGCCGTGACGCTCGAGCTCGATGTCGCGGGTGGGTCGATCGAGGCGACCGGCGGTGACGGAACCGTGTATCGGCTCGCGCTGCCGGCGGGTGCGCTGCTCGGGCCGGTGGAGATCACGCTCACGCCGGTGCTGGATCTCACGAATCGTCCGCTCACCGGAGCGCTCCACGGCGGCGTGCTGTTCGAGCCGGATGGGTTGCTGCTTCAGAAGCCGGGGACGCTGGAGATCGTGCCGCCGTCGCCGCTGCCGAGCGACGCGGTGGTGCTCGCTTTCGACGGTGAAGCGGCGGCTTACCACGCCGTGCCGGAAGAGGAGACGTCGGGTTCGCTCCGGATCATGGTGACGCACTTTTCAGGGGCGGGGGTCGCCTCGCCGAATCTCGGTGAGCTGGTTGCGCTATTCAACGAGGTGACCACGGGCGGGCAGATTCGCTTCGAGCAGGAGTCGAAGCGCCTCGCCGACCTCGTGGAGGACCAGGCTATGACGGAAGAGACCGCAAATGGGTTGCGGATCGCCGCGCTCGACGTTTGGGTCGACGGCAACGTCACGACGCTGCTGAACGACGCGCGGACGGACGACGAATTGTACGAGCTCGCGGTCAGCAACTATCTTGCGGCGCGTGCCTGGGCCGAAGCAATCGGCGCGACCTCAAGCCTCGAGACGCTCGCCGATCTGGCTCCGCTCGTCGAGACGGTACACGCGTATGCGTGGACGCGAACGCTCGATCGTTGCGTCGAAGGCGACTCCGCCATGGCTTCGCGCTTGCAGGCGCTCTCCGTGCAGCATCAAGCTTTGGGGCTCACGACGACGCTCGACCAGACGCGCGTGCCGCGTTGCCTTTCCTTCGAGGTTTCAGGAAGTATCGAGGTGGCGCCGGGTATCATGGGTCAGACTTACTCGGGCTCGCCCGTGAGCTGCATGCTCGTCGTGCCTCCGGACGTCGGGCGTAGTCGCGTCCAAATCGAACCAACGCCGCTCTCGACGGACGTGGCCGGCACGGATCCGATCGGTGGTGTGATGCTCGATCTGTCGGAGCAGCCGTGGGATGTCGGTTCCTTGTGCAATTTCCGCGACAAGAGCGGTAAGCCCGATTCCAGTGCTTCGCACATCGAGTGCACCGGCACGGCGACGAGTACGGTCAAGCTCGGCGTGCAGGTGAATTCGTTCCGCAACCACCAGCTGCGTATTTCCGGCTTCGCGCGCGAAGGGACGCCGAGCGGCGGCCTCGATTGCGCGCGGTGCTTTCCGGATCCGACGTTCACTTGCAGTCCCGACACTCTGTGGATCCGCGACGCCCGAACGGTGATGGCCGAACGCGTTCGGGGCTTCCAAACCACCAGCGGCGTCGCGCGCTGCGACTTCACGAGCCGCACGGGACTCCATGCCGTCGAGGAGTGGTGGACGGTCCGCACGCGCCTCTTCGTGCTGCATCGGCCGCGATAGCGGTCATGCCCGCTGGATCACGGGCTTGCTCACGGCGAGGCCTGTGAGTTTCTCGGCGAGCTGGTCGAGTGCGCGCGCGTCGCGACCGCCGTGGGCGATCACGTCGGCGGTCTCCGGCGGTTCGTACGTCTCGGCAATCCCAGGTACGAAGCAGGCGCTGCCCCGGCGCGAGGCTGCGTAAAGCCCCTTGGTGTCACGCTTTTCGCATTCCGCTTGCGGGGTATCGATCCACACCTCCACGAATGCGGGAGCGAGCCGCCGCGCGATGTCTCGAAAGGTCCGTCGATGCGCGGTGGCCGGCACGAGCACCACGAAGCCTTGCCGAGCGACCAGCGCCGCCAGGCGCGCGACCGTTTCGTAGAA
>DASXWF010001022.1:0-3105 GCA_036503835.1 Polyangiaceae bacterium
GCGGGATCGGGGCCAACCGGCGCGGGCGCGAGCACCGGCGGCGGAGCCTCGGGAGCGGGCGCGACGGCGGCCGGCGGCGTTGCCGGTGTCGGTGCGGGTGCCGCAGCAGCGGGCGGCGGTGCTGCGGGGGCCGGAGTAGGCGCGGCCGCCGGCGGCGCGGCGGGCGGAGGTGCGGCCGGGGCCGGCGCGGGCTGAGCGCTCGCGACCGTTGCCGAAAGCAGCAACGCGCTGGTCGCACCACAGAGAGTCATAGTCCGGATCGCTCGTCGACGGGTCGAATGGTCAATCATCGTCTTTCACCATTTCGGCTTCTGCGGACCGGCCCAAGGGTCGAGGACCGAACCCGCAATCAAGGAAACGTTCCCATCGGCGTGTCCGCCCATGGAGACGAGCGCACGCTCGAACGCCGAATGTTGTCCGAATGTTTCAGAAACGCGTCGACACGGCGCGACGTGTCGAAAAGTGACCGGACCGGCTCAAAACGCCGCGTAGCCGCGAGACGCTTTTTCGAAATGTCGACGAAACGAAGGCACGCGGAGAACTCGCTGCATGCATCACTCCTCGGGTCCCGATCGTTGCTTGCTTCCTTCTTCTCGCCGCACCCTGCTCGGGGCGGGACTCTTGTGGCTCGGCGCCACGGCGCTCGGGTGTGGCAAAAAGGACGAGGCGCCAGGTGGCGCGCCGGCGGCAGCGTCGGCTGAAGCGTCGAAGCCGGCGACGGACGCGAGCGGCACCCTCACGGTCGGATTCGTCTACGTCGGCCCGAAGGACGACTACGGCTACAACCAGGCGCATCACGAGGGCGCGGTCGCCGTCTCCAAGCTCGCCGGCATTAAGATCCGCGAGGAGGAGAAGGTCCCGGAGACGATGGATGTCCAGAAGACCATGGAGTCCATGATCAACCTGGATGGCGCGAAGCTGCTGTTTCCGACCTCGTTCGGCTACTTCGATCCGCACATCCTGAAGATCGCGGAGAAGTACCCGGACGTGACGTTCCTCCACTGCGGCGGGCTCTACAGCGAGGGCAAGCACCCGAAGAACGTCGGCAGCTACTTCGGCTACATCGACGAGGCGCAGTACGTCGCCGGCGTCGTCGCGGGCGGGACGACCAAGACGAACAAACTCGGATTCATCGCGGCGAAGCCGATTCCCCAGGTGCTCCGCAACATCAACTCGTTCACGCTCGGCGCGCTCTCGATCAATCCCAAAATCGAGACGACGGTGATTTTCACGGGCGATTGGGCCCTGCCCGTCAAGGAAGCGGAAGCGGCGAACAGCCTCGCGGACCAGGGCGTCGACGTGCTCACCTGTCACGTCGATTCGCCGAAGGTCGTGATCGAGACGGCCGAGAAGCGCGGTATCTTCAGCAGCGGCTACCACGCGAGCCAGGCGAACCTCGCGCCGAAGGGTTACCTCACCGGCGCCGAATGGAACTGGGAGAAGGTCTACGGCGCGTACATCGAGAAGGTGAAGAAGGGGGAGAAGCCCGAGCACCTCGTGCGCGGCGGCTTCTCGTCCGGGTACATCAAGATGTCGCCTTACGGCAGCGCCGTCTCCGCCGAGACGAAAGCCAAGGCGGACGAGGCGAAGCAGAAGCTCACGGACGGGTCGCTCGTCATCTACCAGGGCCCGCTCAAGGACAACGCGGGCAAGGAAGTGATCGCGGCGGGCGCGAAGCAGGTTCAGACCGACATCGCGCTCGAGAGCATGGGCTACCTCGTGCAGGGCGTGAAAGGAAAGCTCAACTGAATACCGCGGTCGAGGTCTCGACCGGCGCCGCTGCGCGCGCGGATCGGCTCGATTGGGCGCGGCTCGGTCCGCGCCTCGAGCCGATCCTGATCCCGTTCGGCGCGCTCGCGCTCTCGCTGCTCTTGTTCGGCGGGTTCGTGACGTTCGCCGGGCACAACCCGGTCGACGTCTATTACGAGATGTACCGCGGGGCGTTCGGCACCTGGTTCTCGTTCCAGAACACGCTGCAGCGCGCCTCGCCGCTCCTGCTGACCGCTCTCTGCACGGCGCTGCCGGCGCGCGCCGGGCTCGTCGTGATCGGCGGAGAAGGCGCGTTCGTGATGGGTGGACTCGCGGCGGGCGCGACCGGCGTCGCGCTCGCCGGCTCGCCGACGTTCGTCGTGCTGGGCGGGATGTGTCTGGCCGCCGCGCTCGTCGGCGGCGCGTGGATCGGCGGCTGCGGATTTTTGCGCGTGCGCCGCGGCGTCAACGAGACCATCTCGAGCCTCTTGCTCACGTACATCGGCGTCGCGCTCCTGAACCACTTCGTGGAAGGGCCGCTGCGCGATCCGGAGAGCTTGAACAAGCCGTCCACGCGCCACATCGGCGAAGCGAACCTGGTAGGCTCGATTCCCGGGCTCGACGTGCACTGGGGACTGGTCGTGGGCGTCGTGCTCTGCCTGGCGGTGTACGTGCTCATGCAGCGCACGGTCTTCGGCTTCTCGGCGGCGATCGTCGGCGGCAACGCGCGCGCGGCGCGGCTCTCGGGCGTGCGCGTCGGGAGCGTCGTGATCGTCACCTGCGTGCTCGCGGGCGCCGCAGCGGGCATCGCGGGTTTCTTCGAGGTGGCGGCGGTGCACGGGCGCGCCAACGCCTCGCTCGTCGCGGGCTACGGTTACGCCGGGATCCTGGTTTCGTTCCTGGCGCGCCACAACGGCCTCGCCATCCTACCGGTCGGCTTGTTTCTCGGCGGCATCGCGGCGAGCGGCGGCCTCCTGCAGCGCGTGTTCTCGCTGCCGGACGCGACCGTCAGCGTGCTTCAGGGCATCCTGTTCGTCGTCCTGATCGCGAGCGATACGCTCTACGGACGGATTCGCTGGGGTAGCGGCAGAGGGGAAGCGTAGGATGGAAGCCACGACGCTCGGGTACTGGGGGATACCGCTCGCCATGTTGGGCGGAGCCATCCGCGTGAGCACGCCGTTCCTGTTCGTGAGCCTCGGCGAGTGCGTCACGGAGCGCAGCTGGGGGTTGTCGCTGAAAAAGCCCAGCGGGAGCGCGCCGAGCCGGGGCGCCGTCGGCTGAATCAGCGGCTTGCCCAGGAAGAAGGCGAGCCCCACGCCCAGCAGCATCATCGCGATGCCGAGCGCGATGTCGTTC
>DASXWF010001023.1:0-5323 GCA_036503835.1 Polyangiaceae bacterium
CGTGCGAGGTGTCCGGGAACACGTGGTTCTGGTTCAAAAGCCCCCGCTGCAAGGCGAAGCAGGCGCGCATCTGGGTGAACATGTCGGTCGGCTGATTCGTCTCCACGTCGACGCTCAGGCTCGGGCGGATGCCGAGATCGAGCACCTTCTGGATCGGCGGCATGCCGTGGCCCATCTGCATTTCGATGGGGACGGCGAGCGAGACGGTTCCGCCCGTGTCCGCGATGAGCTGCCACTCCTCGTCGCTCAGCGTGCAGCTGTGGATGTACGTCGTGTCGTCACCGAGCGGCTGCAGCGCGTTCAGCTGCAGGAGCAGCTGCTGCTGGCCGAGCGCTCCGACACCGACGTGGGTGCTGATCGGAGCGCCGACGTCGCGCGCGACCGACCATTCGAGGGCCGCCGCCTGGACGTTCGAGAACTCGGGGCCGGCCGCCGCGAGCGCGAGCGTCATCAGCTGATCGTCCGAGGAGAAGAACTCGTTTCGGAGGCGATAGATGTCGCCCGGATAGGGATTGTTGAGGTTCTCGTACCAGGGCACGGGCAAGCCGAAGTTCGGCCCGTAGCCGTAGACCGCGCGCACGCCGACGCGCCGGACCGCTTCGATGGCGGCATCCGTGTGTTCGGAGCTGGTCGCGATGTGCGACCAGTCGAGCACGGTCGTGACGCCGGCGTTCACCGCCGACAGGGCGCTGATGGTATCGCCCCAGAACACCTCCTCCGGAGTGATGATCGGCGCGAAACCGAACAGGATCTTCGTCAGGTAGTCGCCGAGCAGGTCGTCGGGGCCGATGTTGCGGAGCAAGCCCTGCCACATGTGGCGGTGCGTATCGACGAAGCCCGGCATCACGATCATGCCGCGCGCGTCGACCACCTGCGCGTTACTCGCGGAGATGTGGGCCGCGACGGCCTTGATCTTGCCGTTCTCGATCAGCACGTCGCCTTCGTCGAAGTCGCCGACGGCCGGATCCATCGAGAGCACGATGCCGTTCTTGATCAGCATGCGGTTCGGCCCCCCGCCGCCGTGTCCGCCGCCGCCGCCGTGCGCCTCCGCGGCCGAAGGCGCGGCGACGATCCCGAGGGCGCCACCCATCCCCAAGAGCAATCGACGTGACAGCTCGAAATCCCGGAGCCCCTTCTCGAAATCGTTCTCGTCACTCATGTGCTTAATTCTCCTTGTTGGTCCCAACTCCCGCCAAAGCTTCCCGTTTTCCGACCGTTCGCGAACTGACCCTTTCCCTTCGAATCCCGTCGATTCGACGGCGGCACGTCGCGTTCCACTCGAGCTCGCCACACAGCCGCCGCGAATTGAAGTGACTCCCGATCTCCCTTCTCACTCGACCTCGGGGCGCCTCTCCCGGGACCCTTCGCGGGAGCGTGCAACGTCCGTCAGCGGAACGTCACGAGCGCGCTGCTTCGTCGATCCCCGAACTCGATGGTCGCGATACTCGCAACCCGAGCTGCGGCTGTCAATGGATGTGCGTGTCTTACACAGTGCGCCCGGTGCTCACATTCGAATGGATGCTCGCGACGTTCAGTGCGCAACCGTCTCACCGATGTGGCGCGGCTTCGCGCGTCCCGGCGCGCGGGCATTGCTGACTCGCAGTTCCTCGCAGGTTCTCCACCGATCGTACCTGCGCCGGCCGAGTGCTAGCGTTCGCGGCGATGGCATTCCGCTTGGACAGGAACCGCTCGGTGGCCGGAGCCGTTCCCCGTATCGTCCGCAAGCAGGCGGCGAAAGCGGCGCGCGGGCTCGATCCGAAGGCGCCGGGAGCCGAGGGCATCCACGTGGCGCGCACGTCGCTCAAGCGCTTGCGCGGGCTTCTGCGCCTCCTGAAACCGGAGCTCGGCTCCCACTATCGGGAGGAAGAGCGCCGGCTCGAGAAGGTGCAGCGGGCGCTCGGCCCGATCCGCGACGCGCAGGTTCTGGTCGAGACGTTCGACGAGCACTTCCGGCCGAAGCGCGGCAAGAAGTCCGAGCGCGGGAACGGCAAGCGCGGCTCGACCCCGAACGCTTCCGGCTCGGGGCTGGATGCGATCCGCGTTGCGCTCGAAGCGCGCGCGCTTTCGGAGCGATTCGCCGCCGACGTGCCCGAGCGAATCGCCGTGGCCCGCGCGGAGTTCGAGAAGCTGCGTCGCCGCGCCGAGCGCTTCGTTCCGCGCCGCGGCAAGCGCGCCGGCGGATTTCGCGCGATCGAACGCGGCCTCGAGTCAACCTACCGCCGAGCTCGCGCGGGACGTGACGCCGCCTACGAGCGCCCGAGCTCGAGCGCGTTCCACGCCTTTCGCAAGGCGGTGAAGTACCACGGCCATCACCTGAAGCTGCTCGCCGACGTCCAGCCCGACGAGCTCGGCCCGCGCCTCGCCGACAGCGAAGAGCTCGGCGATCTCCTCGGCAAGGACCATGATCTTGCCGTGCTCGCCGAGGCGCTCGCGACGCTCAAGAGCGCCTTCGCCGACGAGACCCAGTATCGCGCCGCGCTCGACTCGATTGCCCGCGAGCAGGCCGCGCTCCGCAAGCGCGCGAAGCCCCTCGCCGAGCGACTCTTCGCGGAGTCGCCCGCCGAGTTTCGCCGGCTGATGCGGGAGCTCTTTCGCGCCTGGCGGGATGGACCCCAATAGCTTGGGGTCCATGTCGCTCCGCGATCGTACCGGTCGGGGTCGTGCGATCGCCAATCGACAAGCAGCGTTCCCTCGGTGAACATCGCGATCCCCCGCAGCTTCAGAATCCCGAGAGCACGCGAGCTCGTGGAAGCAGCAGTCCAAGAAACACCCACCATCGGCTTCACCCCCCGCGTCTACCTCTATGCCGAGCGCGTGTGGGTGAGCCGCGGCGAGGACAGCTTCGAAGAGGGGCGCGAAGAGCTCGTGCCCGTCATCAGCCTGTGCTTCGAGTACGGAGGAGTGAAGGTTCGGGCGGCCGACCGGCGCGAGCGCTTCTTCGTAGCGCAGGGCGGCGCCGTGGGTGTCGTGGCGCGTGACCGCCGGGGTGAGGCGGCCGCGCAATGTCTGCTCGAGGGCTTCGGCGCCATCGAGCTCGGCTGCCTCGACGACGTGAGCGCCGACCTCGACTCGGACGCCGACTACCTCGTGCAACTCGACGGCAACGTGCATTCGTACTGCTCGTTCACGGCTTACGTCGTGCCGCAGCTCCGGTCGCTCGGCTGGATCGTCGAGATCGACGCCGACTACCCGTACCAGGTCGTCGAAACGGACGTGCCCTGGTACGCGTCCATCCAGCCGGACGAAGAGCAGACCGACTGGTTCGGTCTCGAGCTCGGCATCCAGGTCAACGGCAAGCGCGTGAACATCCTGCCCGCGCTGCTCGGCTTGCTCGAGGAGTGTCCCGACAACGAGAGCCTCGAAGCGCTGCTCCAGCTGCCCGCGCGCCTGCGCGTCGTTCCGCTCGGCGAGAACCGCTACCTGCCGATCCCGCCGGATCGTTTGCGCGCCGTGATGCAGGTATTGCTCGAGCTCTATCGCGGCGAGAGCCTGGCCCAGGGCTCTCTGCGCTTCCCGCGCACCCTCGCGCCGAGCGTCGCCAAGCTCGATCTCGCGCTGGGCGACTCGGCGCGCCTGCTGTGGTCCGGCATGACGCAGGCCATCGAGCGTTCGCGCAGCTTGCACGCCCCGCCCACGCCGGTTCCGCCGCCCGTCGGCTTGCGCGCGACGCTCCGCCCCTACCAGGAGGTCGGCGTCGATTGGCTCGGCGCGCTCGTCCAGCACGAAGCGGGCGGTGTGCTCGCCGACGACATGGGCCTCGGCAAGACACTCCAGACCATCGCGCACCTGGTGCGCGAGCGCGACTCCGGCCGCGCCAATCTGCCGAACCTGGTCGTGTGCCCGACGAGCCTCATCGGCAACTGGCAACGCGAGCTCGGAAAGTTCGCGCCCGGCCTGTCCGTGATCGTCGTGCACGGCCCGCACCGCGAGGGCCGCTTCGAAGCCATCCCGCGCACCGACGTCGTCCTCACCACTTACCCGATCCTGGTGAGGGACCTCGAAAGCTTCGTCGAGCACGGCTACCACCTCGTGATCCTCGACGAGGCCCAGGCCGTCAAAAATCCGCGCGCCCTCGCGAGCCAGGCGGTGCGCCAGCTCTCGGCGCGCCACCGCCTCTGCCTCAGCGGAACCCCCGTCGAAAACAACCTCGAAGAGCTCTGGTCCCTGTTCGACTTCCTGATGCCCGGCTTCCTCGGCGACGCCCAGCGTTTCCGCACTCATTTCCGCCTGCCGATCGAGCGCAACGGCAACGAGCTCCGCATGGAGGCGCTCCGCAACGCCGTCGCGCCCTTCATCCTGCGGCGCATGAAGGAGCACGTCGCGCGCGACCTCCCGCCGAAGACCGAAATCGTGCGCCCGGTCGAGCTCACCGACGACCAGCGCGAGCTCTACGAGAGCATCCGCGTCGCCGCCCACGGCGACGTCCGTCGCGCCATCCGCCAGAAGGGCGTGAAGGGCTCCGCGATCGCGATCCTGGACGCGCTCATGAAACTCCGTCAGGTCTGCTGCGACCCGCGCCTCGTCAACGTCCCGTCGGCGCGGCGCGTGACCGGCTCGGCCAAGCTCACCTGCTTCTTCGAGCTCATCACGAGCCAGCTCGAGCAGGGCCGGCGCGTCCTCGTCTTCTCGCAATTCACGCGCATGCTCGACCTCATCGCCAACGGCTTCGACGAGCGCAAGCTCCCGTTCGTCGAGCTCACCGGCAAGACCCAGGACCGCCAGCGCGCCGTCGATCGTTTCGAAGCACGAGAAGTCGACCTCTTCCTGATCAGCCTCAAAGCGGGCGGCACCGGCTTGAACCTCACGAGCGCCGACACCGTCATCCACTACGACCCCTGGTGGAACGCCGCCTCCCAGGCCCAGGCGACCGATCGCGCCTACCGCATCGGCCAGACCCGCCCCGTCTTCGTCTACAACCTGATCGCGGCCGGCAGCGTCGAAGAACGCATGCTGCGCTTGCAGCAAAAGAAATCCGAGCTCGCGAGCTCCCTCCTCGGCCTCGGCGGCGGCAGCACTCCACAGCTCCTCTCCGAGCACGACGTCGACGACTTGTTCGCGCCGCTCGGCGATTGACGCGAAGCTCGCGCACCTGCGCGCGAGATACGACCCTCCGGCGCAAGCCGTGGCGTACTTGTGTCAGTCGAATGGATGACATTCGAATGGATGACAGGCCATTCATGACATGTGAATTGATGACATTCATTCGGTGGACACGAATTAAATAGTTTGATTCAGTCCGATTTCGATTGATCGAAGCGCGTCCGTTGCTGTAATTGGCAATGGTCAACTCTAGGTAAGGAATCAAGTGGGCTTGGCTAGCGAT
>DASXWF010001024.1:0-2995 GCA_036503835.1 Polyangiaceae bacterium
TGCGAGCTCGCGGACGGAATCGGCTCCAAGCGAACAGTCGTCGTCACCGGCGCCCTCTCCTCCCGAACGCGATCAACTCGAACGCGAATGCTCAATCCAGCGAGATTTCTGCGTCGAATCTGCGGGGATCTCTCAGAAACCCGAGTTGGGCGGCGTCGCTTGCAGGATTACTCAGGAAACTTGAGAGTGAGGCACTGCAGAACGCGATCGCATTCAGCCTGGATGGTCGCGGTGAGTGGCGCCAGGGTTTCAATAGACACGACAACTAGTCCGTGACCGCCAGCGTAGTACCTCAGAGTAATATCGCTTCCGGGAGTCCTGCGAGTGACGGCGTAGACACGAAAGGCGCCGGTCCCCTCGAGTCTTCCTAACGGCGATACGGCGGGGAACTTGCCCATGGTCTGCTCGTCGAGCTCGCGAATCTGATCCTCGGTCATGGTCTGGCCTCGGAACGCGCTGACAAGCAGCTGGAACGACTGCCCCGCGGCCATCAACTGCACTCGGGCAGGTGCCACCGCCCGGACCTCCCAGCTTGGCGGGTGCCGAATGCTCACCTCAGGGAGACCGCTAGCGTCGTGCACGGCGGTTGCCACCCAGTCCGAATCTCCGCACCCGACGGGGGAGAAGATACCGCCATCAGCCACTTTGACCTCGCCAGGAGCAGACGCGACGGGGGCGGCGGGAACTGCTGGCGAGCTCGTTGGTTCCGGGTTGCGCGTTCCGTTCTGGCAGCCCGCCACCAACAGCAGGGCGCTGGCCAAGCAGAAAGCAGTTCGCATTCTCATCGCCGCTTGCAGGTGCTTCGTCCCTTCGTCCGCCCAGTCAGTATGGAACGACCGGCTCGAGTTCACGAGGACGTAGGTTACGTTTCGAGCGGGAAGCAAGAAACGCAGAGCTACACGTGAAAGGAGCCGGTCGCATGAGCAAGGGTACCGTATTTGTGGGCATGGATGTGCATGCGGAAACGATCGCGGTGGCGGTCGCGGAAGGCCGAGAGCAGGCCCGTTCGCTGGGGACGATTGCCAACCGTCCGGAGGCAGTCCGGCGGGTGCTGGGAAAGCTGGGAAAGCCCGGGAAACTGAAGGTCTGTTACGAGGCGGGGCCGACGGGGTACGCGCTGTATTGGGAGCTGACGCGGATGGGGATTCACTGCGAAGTGATCGCGCCGAGCTTGGTGCCGACCAAGGCGGGCGAGCGGATCAAGACGGACCGGCGCGATGCAGAGAAGCTGGCCCGATCGTATCGGAGCGGGGATCTCACTGCGGTGTGGGTTCCCGACGCGAGACACGAGGCGCTGCGGGACTTGGTCCGAGCGCGAGAGGCAGCGAAGGAAGACCAGCTGCGAGCCAAACACCGACTGGGCAAGTACCTGTTGCGCAACGGGCAGCGTCCAGCCGAGGGATGTCGGGCGTGGACGGCGGCGTGGTGGCAATGGGTACGAGGCCTCGAGCTGCCGTACGCGGACCAGAACACGACGCTGCTGGACTACATCATGCAGGTGGATCACCAAGCGCAGCGAATCGAGCTTCTGGAAGGCGCCATCGATCGCGCCGTCGCCGCGGCACCAGCCGAGCTGCGCGCCCTGGTGGATGCGCTGCAGGCGCTTCGCGGAGTCGCGAAGGTAACGGCCGTAACGCTCGCCACAGAATTCGGCACCTTTAGTCGCTTCGAGCGCGCGGCGCAGGTCATGAGCTACACCGGGGTCGTGCCGTCGGAGCACTCGAGCGGACAGCGGACGAGGCGCAGCGGCATCACGAAGACGGGCAACACGCACCTGCGTCGCGTGCTCGTGGAAGCTGCGTGGCACTACCGACACAAGCCCCGCATCTGTCAACGCCAGCACGCACTGCAAGCGACACTCTCGCCGAAGGTCGCAGCGATCGCGTGGCGCGCGCAAGAGCGGCTGCATCGTCGCTACTGGGCGCTGTCCCAGAAGAGCAAACCGAGCGGCAAGATCGTCACTGCGCTGGCTCGCGAGCTGGTTGGCTTCGTCTGGGCAATCGGGGTCGAAACGGAACAACATCATCGGAAACAAGAGGCCGCATGAAGGCATGAAGAGCACGGTAAAGTGAGCGAGTCAGGGGTCGAGCGCGGCAACGGAGGAGGATCCTCGAGTACGTTGTGTGGCCAGACCCACGAGCCCAGTGCGAGGCAGCTCCCGACGAATGATGACCATGAAGGCGGCTTCGGCCGATCCTCGAATATCAGCCTGATCAACCGTCGATGAAGCCCACCTCGACCCTTGTCCCGCTCACTTCACCAGCAGCCAGAGCAACGGAGCAACTACGGAAAGTGACCTGACCTCGCATTTCGAACTTGCAGGGTCGTTCCATATCAACGTACCAGGTTTCAGCTGCGCCGGCCGAGCGAACGCGAGGAAGGCGTCTGCTGCAAACCGGAGTTGGACGGCGGCGCCCCGGCTGTCACACGTCGGGGATAGAAGCCAGGAGGGCTTTGGCCTCTGGTGATGCGATCAAGGCAAGCGCGCGTCTCGCCGCCTGCGCTGGCGTTGCGTCGTCGTCGAACCATGCCTCAGGAATCGGCGCGTGATCCATGAGGCACTTCGCAATCTGCGGCACCGCCGAATGGACTCGCAGGACGCCCAGCGTTTCGACGGCGCTTCGCCGAACGATGGGGCTCGCGTCGGTCAGAGAGTCCAGTAGGCCACGCAGAATCTCTGGAGCATCGCCGTGTCCGACATGACAAATCGCTATCATCGCCCAAACACGAGGGCGCGGTGGGAGTGCCAAGTCAGCCAGAATCACGGCGAGCTGCGGCCGAGCAGCTTCCGGTTGCCGGACGAGGTCTCCGATCGCCGCCACGCGCACCATCACGTCGGATGCGCTCAAGGCAGCCACCAGATCTTGCGATTCGTGAATGGTCGTCACAGCGCTACAGCGTCGGAAGGCCGCTCGCAGCCCGCAAGGCAAAGGGCTTCCAACCTCCAGGCGGATCCGACTCGCCCTTGCCGTGGATGACCTCTGGCCTCGGCGAC
>DASXWF010001025.1:0-1563 GCA_036503835.1 Polyangiaceae bacterium
AGACGAGCGTCGGCGTCGTGCAGGCCATGCTCGATTTTCACCTCGTCACCCCCGATCAGCAAGACCCCCCGCCGGAGTGGGTCGCCGAATTTGGGGAGCAGGCCGCCCGACAGCGGCTCGCCGTCGCGAAGGCGGGCTGGATGCGCAACTCCGAGAAGCCCGCGGCGCTCGACGTCGCAACCCGCGTCGTCACCGGCATCGCGCGCGCCCGCGGCGGCCGCCAGGCGCAGATCGGTCCGGCTGAAATCAACGTGAAGCTCCAGCTGCCGATGCCGACCAGCGCCGCGCAGCCCGGAGCCCCCGTCTACCCGTCGAAGGAGATCGAATGAGCGCTCCGCGTGACTTTGAGAAGAACCCCTCGCTCGACGCCCTCGTCGACTGGGTCAAAGACGAGCCCTGTTACCGCCGCTTCGAAGTGATCTTCGACGGCGACCCTGGCGATCACGAGGACGAGGCAGCACGACCCGCCTGGCGAGTTCGAGTCTGGTCCCAGAAGCGCGACGGCACCCCGCGGAGACCGGTCGGTGAAGGGCGCTCGGATTGCCTGCAGCGCGCCATCCACCGCGCGCTCGACTACCACTACGAGAAGGCGCAGCCGCTCCTGAGGTCGGTATGACCCTCGTCATCGCCCACAAGGACGGCTGGATGGCGGCCGATCGGCGCGAGGTATTCGAGGGGCAGTTACTCGGCCCCTACCGAGTGAACAAGATCAAGCGGGGCCAGGGCATCCTGGTCGCCTCCGCCGGAAACGGTGTGTTCCAGTGCCTGATTCAGGAGGCGCTCGACGACGCTCCCCCCACTGCGTCCGACGGTCTCCGCGCGGTCATCAAGGTCTTCCGCGACAAGGGCTCTGAGATCGGAGGGCACGCGCTCGCCCTCACCCGTGAGGGCATCTGCGAGATCACGTCACGCGGGGGCGTTTCGTGGCTCGCCTCCGACTACTGGGCGATCGGCTCCGGGTATCAATTCGCGATCGGGTATCTCACTGGCGTATCTGGCGGGGGGGCTGTCACGGACACTCACGCGCTCCATGCCATCAACGTCGCCGAGCGCTTCGTCAACGACGTCGGCGACGGCTACCAGCTGGAGCGCCTCGAATGAGCTGGGTAACGGCGATCCTGGCAGCGCTGCTGGTCCTCGTGACCTGCTTCACGCTGTTCCTGCTCATCTGCCTGGGGAATGCGTTCAAGCGATGACCCTCGCGGAGGCCTGCTCTGACGGATGGACCCCGGGCAACGTGTTCTGCCTCATCGTCGGGCTCGTCCTCGTCGCTGGTTGGTTGGGCCTTTTTGACCGTTGGGGTGAACGATGACCCTCATCGTCGGTGCTCCCATGGTTCGCATCGAGGACGGCATGAAGGGCGTCGTCGAGATGACGAGCCCGCCGGGCCTCGAGCGCTACGTCGAGCCGCGCATCGTCTATTACGACCGCGGAGAGCGCCGCGTCGCGAGCAAGCTGGAGAAGTGGGAGACCGAACAGAACCCGGGCAGCAAGATGCGCACCGAGGAGATGCTGCTCGTCGCCTACGCCGCCGACCGGCAGCTCGAAGCCCTCGACAAGCAC
>DASXWF010001026.1:0-1689 GCA_036503835.1 Polyangiaceae bacterium
TATTCGTCCTTCTTCTTGGCGGCCGGCGCTGGTTTTGCCGGAGCTGCGGCCGGTGCCGCAGCGGTCGCCGGGACGGCGCCGGGAGCCGGGGGGGCGGGCGCGGGCGCGGGAGCCGGTCCGGGCGCCCCTTCAGGAGCGGGCGCCGAAGGGCCGCCTGGTGCAGGCGCCGGAGCCCCCGCCGGCGGAGGGGCCGGCGCCGGCTGAACCGCCCAGGAACTGTCGGGCGCTGCTGGCGGCGCGGCCGGAGCCGGTTGCGCGAAAGCGACGTTCGCCGTGCAGAACAGCAGAGCCCCGAGGGGCGCGAGCGAGCGGTTGGCCGGCTTCATGTTCGGTTGGTGCCCGGTCGGGGTTCGACCGTTCATCGAAACCTTTCCGAAAGCAAGGCCCGGGCCGGCCGCTGACCGAACCGGACGAATCAGTGCACGCCGTTGAAGAATTCCACGGCCCCCGTCTCGAGGTCGTACACGGCGCCGACAATCTGCAGCTGGCCCGAGAGCACGAACTCCTCGAGGATCTGGCTGCCGTGGCGGAGGTGATCGACCGAAGCGCGCACGTTGGCGCGCACCGCCTCGCGCAGAATGTTCGTCGGATCCCCCGGGCGCACGAGCGTTTCGACGTGAGGAGCGATGCGATCCGTGATTGAGCGAAGGTTCTTCGACTCGGGACCGAGGCCCGTCTGAATCGCCTTGACCGTGGCCGTGACGGCGCCGCAGCGCGTGTGCCCCATGACCACGACCAGGCGTGAGTCGAACTGCGACGCCGCGAACTCGATCGAGCCGATCCCCGACGGCGCGACGATGTTCCCGGCGATGCGCACCACGAACAAGGCTCCGAAGCCCTCGTCGAACAGGATCTCGACGGGTGTCCGTGAGTCCGAGCAGCCGAGGACGATCGCGAAGGGACGCTGCGCCTGCGTAGAGATCTCGCGGTTCCAGGCGCGCGCCATGCTGGTGCTCTGGCCCGTGCGAAATCGCTCATTGCCGGCCTTCAGGCGTGCCAGCGCCTCTTCGGGGGAGAGCGGCGTGGAAGGGGGGATCGAATCGGGCATTCTTGCGGGCCCGCCTATATCACGCTCGGAACGACGTCGCCGGAGAAGGCGGCATGGAGCGCGCCTTTCCACTCCGGGCGGATCAGACGGCGAGGTGCTTTGCCACGAGCTCGTCCGTGAGGTCGCTCATCGGGCCCGTGGCGACCGAGCGGCCGCGCTCCATCAGCACGAAATTGGTCGCGACGCGGCGCGCGAAGGCGAGCTTCTGCTCGACGAGCAGGATCGTGAGCCCCTCCTCGCGGAGCTTCATCAGGATGTCGCCGATCATCGCGACGATGTTGGGCTGAATGCCCTCGGCGGGCTCGTCCAGGATCAAGAGCTTCGGATTGATGGCGAGCGCGCGCCCGATCGCGAGCTGCTGCTGCTGGCCGCCCGAGAGGTCGCCGCCGCGGCGGCGGATCATCGTCTTCAGGACCGGGAAAAGCTCGAAGATCTTGCTGGGTAGCGGCTTCTTGCGCCCGTGGGCCACCACGCCGAGCTCGAGGTTCTCCCCGACGCTCAGCTGCGGGAAAATCTCGCGGCCCTGCGGGACGAAGCCGATGCCGCGGCGCGCGCGCTGCTCGGGCGGGAGGCCCGAGAGGTCGTTGCCGCAGAAATCGATCTTGCCGCTCTTCACGCGGAGCGATCCCATGACGGTGCGG
>DASXWF010001027.1:0-9844 GCA_036503835.1 Polyangiaceae bacterium
GTACGTGTCGATGCAGTAGCGCTTTTTGGTCTTTTCCCCCTTGCAGCGCGACACCGGCTCGAACTCTTCGCACACGACCTTGCGGTTGCTCTTGTCGTACCAGCTCTTCTTGCACTGGTGCTCGACCTCGCCGCAGTACTCGCCCTCCACCAGCACCATGCCGTTCGGACACGCCTCGGGACCGGTTGCGGCACGCGGCGCCGCAGACGAGGACGCCGGAGGGCGCGGTGAAGGACGCGCGCTCGCGGCGGGGGCTTTCGCGGAGGCGACGGAGCGCGCGCCGTTGCCGGGCGGCTTCGGCGGGGTCGCGCTGCTTTTCGGGCGCGCTCCCGCGCAAGCCGCCGCCGCAAGGATACCGACCAGCCAGAGCCTGAGCGTTCGCACGGCGGGACGATACCCCAGATTCGGGGCACGAACCGCGGCCGGCGCACACGGTTTTGCCGCGGCCGTGCAGCGGGCGCGAGCCGTCAGACCAGGCCGAGCAAGGCGCGCGGCCGCGACGTGCGGCGAGACTCGTAGTTCGCGCACTCGGCGACCAGGCCGCGGAGCGCGAGCAGCCGGCGCAAGAACTCGGCGTCCATGCGCTCGCGCGGCACGGTGGCGAGCAGGGCTATCTCGGCGTCCGCGATGGCGCCGATCCATTCGTGCTGGGTCGGGTTGGCGCGCACCGCGATCAGGATGATGGCGCGAGCCACGTCGAGAGGATCGAGCGGCAGTGCGGCCTCGCCTTGGCGCTGCGAAGCGATGTGGCTCGCCTCGCACGCTTCGACGAGCGCGCGCAAGAGCGTGACCCGCGCGCGAACGAGCGCGCGATGCGGCTCGAGCAGCCGGCGTTCGAGCTCGCTCCGCACTTGAGCGATACCCGCGGTCACCTTGCAGCAGAGGTTCGTCACCGGCACGCTGGCATCGAGCTCGGCGATGTCCTCCACGACGCTCTCCATCGCCACGCACAGGCCGTCCAGCGCGAAGGCAGCTTCCTGCAGCATGTCCGGCGTCGCGGTGCGCGAGAGGGGAATCGTCGCGCAGGTCGCGCGGATGATGAGCAGTCGATTCTGAAGCGCGGGGCCGGCGCCGGCCCAGGAGAGGGAGTCGAGATACGGGTCCATCGTTGGTCTGGCTAAAGAGCAAGCTGCGGGCCAACCAGAAATCCCGCGGATTCGTGGTGAATGTGCCTCGAAATGGGGCACGCCCGAGGGTTCGGTGTCTCAAGTCGAGATTGCTGCGAAGGCCGCCAGGCGATCGCGGAGCCCCGAGGCCCGCTCCACCTGCGCCTCGATGGCGCCGCGCAGCACCGCTTCCGAGCCGAAGAGCGTGACCTTCTTCTTGGCGCGCGTGACCGCGGTGTAGACGAGCTCGCGGGTGAGGATCGGCGACGGCCGGTCGGGAAGAACGAGCGCGACTTCGTCGAACTCCGAGCCCTGCGACTTGTGAACGCTCAGCGCGAAGGCCGTCTCGTGGCGAGGGAGGCAGGCCGGCGAGAGCTTGCGCAGGCCGTTCGGGCCGCCGCGGAACCAGGCGACGAGCGGCGCGCCCGGCTCGTCACCCGGCGCGATCACACCGATGTCGCCGTTGAAGAGCTCGACCTGATAGTCGTTCGCCGTGACGATCAGCGGGCGCGCATCGTAGAAGCCGGTGCTCCTTCCGGCGCGCGCGCGCAGGCCGAGCACCTGCTCCGCCCAATCGTTCAGGGTTTCGACGCCGAACGGGCCGCGCCGGTGGGCCGCCAGAATCCGAAAGCCGTCGAGGCGGGCGAGCCGCTCGTGGGGCGCGAGCTCGGTGAGGCCGTCGAAGCGGGCGTGGAGCAGCGGCAGAAGGGCGCGCTCGAGCTCCTCGCGATCCGCGACGGGTCGCAGCGCCACGCTGCCTCCGCGAGCGAGCACGCTGAAGGCGCGCTCGCTCGAGCCGGCGTTCACCGCGCGGGCGAGCTCCGCGATGCCGCCGTCGTCCGAGAAACGATGCGCGTGCACGAGCTCGACCATGCCGTCGCCGAGCGGGCTCGCGCGCGTGGCGCGAGCACCCGGCAGCGACTCCCCGGTCAGGCTCCGCACCTCGTTCGCGAAGCGCTCCGAGAAACCGACGCTGGCGGCCGCGTACAGGTCGCCCAGGATTGCCCCCGCTTCGACGGAGGCGAGCTGGTCCTTGTCGCCGAGCAGGATCAGCCGCGCATCCGGTCGCACGGCGCGCACGAGCTTCTCCATCAGCGCCAGATCGACCATCGACGCTTCGTCGACCACCACGACGTCTTCGGCGAGCGGGTCGCGCGCGTCGTGACGAAAGCTCGTCGGCTTCGCGGGCCGGAACCCGAGCACGCGGTGGATGGTCGACGCCGCGGTCGGGACCGCCGCGCGCACGGCCGCGTCGCACGCGATTTTCGCCAGATTTTCGCGAATCGCGTCGCCCAGCCGCTGCGCGGCCTTGCCGGTCGGCGCGAGCAACGCGATGCGGAACGGCGCACCGCCCCGGGCGAGCGCCTGCTCCTGGAGCAAGACCAGGATCTTGGCGACGGTGAAGGTCTTGCCCGTGCCCGGCCCTCCCGAGATCACGGTCAGACGCCGTAGCACGCCCACGATCGAGGCGACGCGCTGGAGCTGACTCTTCGGCTCGGCTGGGAACAGCCGTTCGAGCCCGGAGCGGAGCAGCGCGGAGTCGATGGGGCCGGGCACGTTCTCCGCGCGCGCGAGCAGCGCTTCGGCGAGGCCTCGCTCGTAGTCGAAGTAGCGGCGCAGGTAGAGGCGGCCGCGCGCATCGAGGACGAGCGGGCGCGGCGCGTCCGGATCGCCCTGCTCGCCGTCCACGAGCCGACTCGCCGCGAGCGCCGCGATCCACGCCTCGGCGGCGGGCAAGCGCACGCCCTCGAGCGGGTTACCTTCCGCGTCCAGCCAGGTTTTTCGGGCGATTCGCGGCAGGTCCGCGCAGGTGTGACCCGCCTGAACGGCCTGCGCCGCGAAGGCGGCGGCAAGCAGCACCGGCGCGCTCGTTTCGCTCGCGAGCTCGCCGAGGACGCTCGCGAGCTCGGCGTCGAATGCCGACAGCACGCCGGCGCGAACGAGCGTTCGAAGCTCGGGCAGCAGCGCGGCGCTCACGGCCCCTCGCCTCCGAGCGCCGCCGACAGCGCCTCCATGCGGGCGCGCGGTGGCTTCTCGAAAAACACGCCGGTCGTGGCGTCCGGGCGCATGCCCTTGATGAAGAGGTAGTAGACGCCGCCGAAGCCGCGCTCGTAGTCGTACCCGGGCTGGAAGCGCCGGAGGAAGCGATCCACCGCCAGCGAGTACAGGTGATACTGGAGGAAGTAGTGCGAGTCGGTCATCGCCGCCGCGAGGCGCGTGGGGTGGTACTCGTCGCTGAAGTCGCCGAGATGGTTCGTCTTGTAGTCGACGACGTAGAAGCGACCGTCGTGCTCGAAGACCAGGTCGATGTAGCCCTTGAGGTACCCGTTCAGGGAAGCGAAACCGAGCGCCTCGACGCGCTCGGCGTAGTGCCGCGGCAGCTCGGGGCTCGGATGCCGGCGGAAAACGTCGGCCAGGCGCCGGGGATCGAGCGCCGACCCGGGCGCCGCCGGCGCCACCGGAACGCGGAATTCGAGCTCGTTGAAGCGCCGCGCGTTCGGGACGTCGGCGAGCCGGAACCCGCCCGTCCCGAGCGGCGTGTCGAGCGTGTCGCGCACCGCTTTCAGCACCTCCGAGAGCCAGACGTCCTGAGTCGCCCGATCGACGCCGCGCCCGAAGCCGAACCCCTCGAGTTTGTCTTCGGCGAGCTCGAGGATCTCGTCCGGTTTGGCGTTCGCGAAATCGAGCACCTCGAACAATGCGTGGAAGAAATCACCGGCGCGCGGACCGCGCGGGAACTCGCGCAGCACGATCGGCTTGCGCTCCGCGGGCGCCTTCGCGGGCGCCGGCCGAGCGGCTTCGGCGTCTTCGTCGTGATCGCGCTCGGCCGCTTCGGGAGCGTGCAGCGGCTCGTGCTGTGAAAGACCCGAGAAGCTCTCGGTGCGCTCCCAGTGCAGCACCCGCGCGGCGACCGACCGCGCAGGCAAAAGAGGGGTGACGAGCGCGGCGCGCTCGAGCGCGGGCGCGTCGTAGCCGAACGGCACGCGGCGGAGCGCGATCGCGCCGCTCGACGCCTGCGCGATCCCCGCGAGATCACGGGCAATCTCGGCGTCGGACAACTTGTCGAGCCGGTTGGTCTTCGGCAGCGTGCCCCGCGCGAGCTGCGCGTCCGGATGCAGGAGAAAGCCCGTCGCGGAGGTGCTGAGGCCGCGAAACCAGCCCCACACGACGGTCGTGCGGTGCTCCGCGCGCGTGAGCGCGACGTAGGCGAGCCGCAGGTCTTCGGCGAGCTGCTCGCGGTTGTAGAGCGCGACGTGGGCCGAGCGGCGCTCCTTGTCGCGATCGATGTCGAGAAAGGTCTCGCCTTCGTGATGGATGACGCGCGGTTTCTGCACGTTGAACGTGTTCAGGCCCGACCAGAGGAAGGGGGCGTACACGATCGGGAACTCGAGCCCCTTCGCCTTGTGCACCGTGAGCAGGCGCACGGCGTCCTCGTCGCTTTCGAGGCGAATCTCCGTGTGCTCCGAGCGCGAGCTGGTCTCCCCGCGCTGCTCGCCGAGCCAGGCGGCGAGCGCGGCGGGCCCGAGGTGCTCCTCCGAGACGGCGCGCTGCAGGAGCTCGGAGAGATGCAGGAGATTCGTGAGGCTGCGCTCGCCGCCCGCGAGCTCGAGAAAGCGCTCGGCGGCGCCTGTATCGCGCAGGATCTCGCGGAACATGCGCATGAAGCCGCGCTCGTTCCAGAGCCGATTCCAGCGCTGGAACGCGAGCAGCCAGTGTTCGAGCCGCTCCACGTCCTCGTCCAGCGCGGCGATGCTCTCGCCCCGCTCGCCGACGATCGTCGTCGTGAGCGCGCGCTTGCGGGCCGAGGAGCTGCCGGGCTCGAGCACGCCGAGCAGCACCAGCTCGAGCTCGAGCGCCTCACTCGAGGCGAACACGTTCTTGTCGCCGATCACGACCGCGTGAATGCCGCGCTGGCGCAGCGCCTCCTGAACGATGAAGCACTGATCGTTGGTGCGCGTGAGGACGGCCACGTCGCGCGCGGTGATGCGCTTGCCCTCGATCGTGGCGCTCGCGAGCGACCTCGCGACGTCCGCGGCCACGACGCGTGCCACCGCGCGCTCGGCCTTGGCCTTTGCGGGCAAGGTCTCGCCTTCGCGCTCGACCAGCAAGAGCTCGAGCGACGCCTCGCCGGAGGCGTGCTCGGCGTGAAAGCAGTCGGCGGCGTCCGGGCGGGCGACCACGCGCACGGGCCGGATTTCCTCGATCAGGAACGGATTTTCCCCGCGAAACACCTGATTGACGGCGGCGATCATGCCCGGATCGGAGCGCCAGTTGACGCCCATGCTGAAGCGCCGCGCCCCGCGCGCCGCATCCAGGTAGGTGAACACGTCGCCGCCGCGGAACGAGTAGATGGCCTGCTTCGGATCGCCGATGAGCAACAGCGGACCGGCGTTGCCGAAGGCGCGCTCCACGATCTCCCACTGCACGGGATCGGTATCCTGGAACTCGTCGACGAGAACGGCGCGGTAGCGTTGCCGGAGGCCGCGCACCACCGCGTCCGCTCCCGGGGCGCTCACCGCCGCGCGCACGCGCTCGAGCAAGTCGTCGAAGCCGAGAACGCCGCGGAGCTCCTTCTGCCGCAGCACCTCGCGCGTCGCGTGGCTCAGAAACTCGTGCTCGAGCTCGCCCACCGGATCCAGCGGCTCGGGCACGACGCGCGCGTCCGGATGGCGCCGCGCCTCGAGCAGGAGGCGCCGGAGCCAGCCCACGTCGGCCTTGGTCCCGGACAGCGCCTCGACGAGCTCGGGATCGTTCGCGACGCGCGCGTGCCAGAAGTCGTAGAGCACGTCGTCGTAGAGCTCCTCCAGATCGGGCACGAGCTCGGCGGAAAAGCGGGTCTTCGTGCCGAGCGCCTGGTCGTGGAGCACACGGTGGCAGAAGCCGTGAATCGTGGTGATCGGCGCCTCGTCGGCGTTGTCCACGGCGCGCTTCATGCGCTCCAGCGCTTCGGGCCCCGCGTGCTTCTCGCAGAGCGCGGCGAGCTCCGGATCGTCGAGCTCCGCCGGGGCGATGCTGCCGGAGAGCACCCCGAGCGCGAGCCCGAGCCGGCGCCGGATGCGCGTCCTGAGCTCCGCGGTGGCGGCCTCGGTGAACGTCATCACCAGAATCTCGAACGGCTCGAGCTTGGACTCGAGCACGAGCCGGAGCACGAGCGTCGTGATGGCGTGCGTCTTGCCGGTGCCGGCGCTCGCCTCGACCACGATCTTGCCGGCGAGCTCGACGCGGAGCGCGTCGAAGCGCGGCAGCTCGGAGGTGCTCACGCGAACCCTCCCTCGCCGGCGAGCAGCTCGCCGTCACTCACGTGCGCGAAGAGCGGCTCGAACACGAGCAGCGCGACACGGTGAAACTCCGTTTCGCCGACGAGCCGCGCGCGCGCCTCGTACCCCGCGTCGAACGGCGGCGGCCGGTGGTCGAACGCCAGATCCGCGTGCGCGTCGAAGCCGATCTCACCCGGATCCCGCTCGTAGGTGGCGTCCGCCTTGGCGAGCGCGTCGAGGCCGCTCTTGCCGGCGCCGAGCGCGCGAACGTAGGCGGCGCTCGGCTCCGGAACGAAGGGCACCACGCGCGCCTGGCCGTCGAGGTAGAGCTCGGCGAGCTCGGCGAGCCGCTCGCGCGCGAGCTTCTGCTCCACGACGGGCAGCACGCTCACGACGGGTTCCTTGTCGCGCTCGATGAGCACGCTCGGCGCGGGACTACCGGCGGCGCACGCCGCGAGGTGCCGGATCCAGAGCGCGATCAGTCGTTTCGCCTTCGCCCTCGAATAGCATTGCTCGACGCGCCCGTTCGGGAAGCGCCCGTACAGCGTCCCCGTGACGCGGAGCTCGCCAGCGAGCGGAACCTCCACGCGCAGCGGCGGAAGCTCCGTCCCGCCACGCCGCGCGCGCGCCTGCTCGGCGATCATGTTCGACGAGGCCGCGATCGTCTCGAGCCGCAGCCGCCCCCACGCGCCGAACGGCAGGAGCCCCTTCCCGCGGAAAATTCGCTCCGAATCGTCCAGGCTGAGTCCGGCGAGCTGCTGTCCGATCAACGGCTCGCCGATCTTCCATTCGTCGAGCGCCTCGAGCTCGAGCGGCTCGCGATCGCGGAGCTCCGTGCGTTCCTGCTTCAGGTAAACGCCCAGCTGGCGGTTCAGGAGGTACGCCGGCGGGCAGTTCCAGAACCTGACGATCTCGTCGAGGCCGAGCTCGCGCGGCCGGGGCGGCGGAGCCAGCCGGCGCAAGAAAGGAGACGCCTCGCTGGCGCGGGCGCGCAGGCTGTTGGCCGCCTTCTCGTACTCGACGGCGTAGCTGAAGAGGCGCGGGTCCTTGCCGTCGAAGTACGCCGGGCTGAAGCCCTGCAGGCGATGGGAAACGACGAGCGCGGAGCGGCGTGCCTTCGAGGCCTCCGTGTCCGTGCCGGCGAGCGTGTCCAGCAGCTCGCTCACGCACACGCTCGGCGCGAGCGATCGGTCGTCGCGCATGCTCTTGCCCGTGTAGGTGACGATGAGCCGCTCGCGCGCCGCGGCGAGCGTCTCGAGGAACAGGTAGCGGTCGTCGTCGCGCGACGAGCGATCCGCGAGCTCGCGTTTCGGCGACAGGCCGCCCTGCAGCAGATCGAACTCGATCGGCCGCGGCGAGCGCGGAAATTTGGCGTCGTTCATGCCGAGCAGCGCGATCACCCGGAACGGCACGCTGCGCATCGGAACCATCGACGAAAAACCGATGCCGCCCGCGAGGAAGCCGCGCTCGGGGGCCGCGCGGTTCACGCGCCGCTCGACGAGGTCGCGGAGCGCCGCGATGTCGAGCTCCGCCTCCGCCTCCGCCTGCATCTCGAGCCGCATGAGCTCCTCGAGCGCGCGCCGGATCATCGCCACCTGGTACAGGCTCTCCGGATCGTCGGCGAAGAGCGCCGCGAGCAGCTCGCCGAGCGTCGCGCTCCACGCCGAGAGCGGGCGCGGCCGCTCGAGCTCCTTCAACCAGCCGAACAGCGTGCGCAGGAACCCGGCGAGCGTACCGAGCAGCTCCGCGTCCTTGCCCTCGACCTCGTCGAAGCCGACCAGTCCGGCGAAGTTCCGCTGCTCCGCGCAGGGCAGCGCGTACCCGAGCAGCAGGCGCGACAGCCCGAAGCGCCAGGTGTTCGCGCTCTCGCGCGGCAGGCCGAGCTCGGCGCGGTGATCGGCGTCGATGCCCCAGCGCACTCCGCTCTGCACGATCCATTCGCGGATCACGTCCGCGTCGGCGCTCTCGATGCCGAGCTTCTTGCGCACCGAATCGAGCATGAACAGGTCGATGACCTCCGAGGCGGTCACGCGCCCGCGCACCATCCCGAGCAGCGCGAGAAACGCGTCGAAGAGCGGCGCCTCGCGCCGCAGCGCGCGGTCGGAGACGCGGAACGGCAGGAAGCGCTCGTCCGACGGATCGCGGCGAAAGACCGCTTCCACGAGCGGAGCGTACGCCTCGAGCTCGGGCACCAGCACGAGCACCTCCTCGGGGCGCACCGGATCTTCCGCGCGCGTGAGCAGCGCGAGCAACTGATCGTGCAGCACCTCCACCTCGCGCATCGGGCCGTGACACGCGTGCAGCGAAATGCTCGCGTCCCCTCCGCGAAGCGGAGCGAGCCGCGGCTCGGGCGCGGCCGGATCGAAGAGGTGCGCGTGGAGCGCGTCCAGCAGCGCCTCGCCCGCCGGGCGCTCGAACTCGTCGTGAATCACGGGCTCGATACCCTGGTGCTCGAGCGTATCGGTGAGCACCTGCTCGAGCTCCGCCCCCACGCGCCCGAGCGAGCTCAAGAGCGGCTGCACCGGCGCGCCCGGCTGCGGCCGCGCCGGCGAGGGCGCGAACAGAAAGAAATGCACGTCGATGTGACGGGACAACGCCACCATCACCTGCACGAACAACGGCGGCAGCGTCGACAGCCCGAACACCGAAAGCCGCACCGGGAGGCCGGGCGGAGCGGGAGTGACCGAGAGCCGGTCCATGAGCGCGGTCGCCACGTGGGCGACGTGCCGCCGCTTCGTGCGCTCGGCGACGCGCCGCCACAGCGTGATTTGCCAGCGTTCCTCCTCCGGGATGCCCGCCGTACCGCCGCCTTCCCAGGAGCGGATCCAGTGCGGCCGGTAGGTCAGATACTGATCGAACACGCTCGCGATGCGCGCGGAAAGCTCCGTGAGGCGCACCCCGTGCCGATCGTCTTCCAGGTAGCGAGCGAGCGGGGCGAACGCCGGATCGCCGAGCAAACCGGGCAGCGCCGCGCGCACCGCCCACTCGATGAGCTCCTCCGAAAGCGGTTCCGGACCGAGCGCACGTTCCCCCAAAACACCCGTGACGACCCGCTCCACGAGCGCTCGCGGATAGACGAGCGGCGTCGCCCACACCCCGAGCCGTCGCGACAGCTGCATCGACAGCCACACCGACATCCCGCGCCCGGGAACCACCACCGCCTCCGGATTCCAGACCGTGCCCAGCGGCGCCTCGAAGAGCTCGGCGAGCCGAGCGACGAGCCGCTCGACCCGGTTCGAGCGATGCAGGTGGAAGCCCATGGCGTGGAACACGAAAGCTAGGCACCGGCGCGCTGCGAGCTCAAGCCGCGAGGCGGACATAGTCTGTCCGAAAGCCCCCATTTGTCGCTGATCTCGGCTAGATTCGGAGCACCCCTTCCGGTGCTTTTTTCTCCCTTCCAACGAGCTCGCCTTGCCGCGGTGATCGCCTGCCTCGCGCTCGCACCCTCTTGCTCGCGCCCCGACACGACCGAAGCCCGCG
>DASXWF010001028.1:0-2321 GCA_036503835.1 Polyangiaceae bacterium
GCGCGGGTTCCGGCCTGGCCTTGCTCGGACTCGGCCTGATCGCGGGACTCGCGGCGCGCCGCCGCACGCGGCGTTCGTGACGAGCTCACGCTCGGCGTGAACGTCAGCGCGCCTCGAGCGCTCGCGCGACGATGCTGCGGGCTTCGCGCAGGATGGTCTCGAGGTGCTCGGGGCCGAGGAAGCTCTCCGCGTAGATCTTGTAGATGTTCTCGGTCCCGCTCGGACGCGCGGCGAACCAGCCGTTCTCCGTCTTCACCACGAGCCCGCCGATCGGCTCGTCGTTACCGGGAGCGTTCGTGAGCCGCTCGACGATGGGTTCGCCGGCGAGCTCGGTCGCGCTCACCGACGCCGGAGACAGGCGTTTCAGCCGCGCTTTCTCCTCGGGCGTGGCGGGCGCATCGACGCGCGTCGTGTACGGCGTGCCGAAACGGTCGCAGAGCTCACGGTAGTACCGCGCCGGATCCTTGCCGCTCTTCGCCGTGATCTCGGCAGCGAGCAGCCCGAGCAGGAGGCCGTCCTTGTCCGTCGTCCACGGCGTGCCGTCGAAGCGGAGGAAGCTCGCCCCGGCGCTCTCTTCGCCTCCAAAGCCGAGCGAGCCGTCCATCAAGCCGGGAACGAACCACTTGAACCCGACCGGAACCTCGTGGACCCGCCGCCCGAGACCGCGCGCCACGCGATCGAGCATTGCGCTCGAGACCGCCGTCTTCCCGACCGCGGCCCCCGGCGGCCAGCCGAGGCGCGAGCGAAACAGGTAATCCACCGCCACGGCGAGGAAGGCGTTCGGGTTCATCAGCCCCGACCCGGGCACGACGATGCCGTGGCGATCGGCGTCGGTGTCGTTCGCGAACACCAGACGATAGCCCTCGGCGAGCTCGACCGTGCCCGCCATGGCGTACGGGCTCGAACAGTCCATGCGGATGCGCCCGTCGTGATCGAGCGTCATGAAAGCGAAGCGCGGGTCGACGCGATCGTTCACGACCGTCAGATCGAGCCCGAAGCGCTCCGCGATGCGCCCGTAGTACCCGACGCTCGCGCCGCCCAGCGGATTCACGCCGACGCGCACGCCGGCCGCGCGCACCGCCCGCAGATCGATCGCGTTCGGCAGCTCGTTCACGTAGAGCTCGACGAAATCGATCGCCTGCGTCGTGGCGGCGGAACGCGCGCGCTCCCACGGCACCCGTTTCACGCGCTTGCAGCCGTCGGCGAGCAGCTCGTTCGCGCGCGCTTCGATGGCCGCCGTCGCGTCGGCGCCGGCGGGGCCACCGTGCGGCGGGTTGTACTTCACTCCGCCGTCTTCGGGCGGGTTGTGCGAAGGCGTGAGCAGGATGCCGTCGGCGCGCGCGGCCGAGCGCGTGCGGTTGTGGAGCAGGATCGCGAGCGAAACCGCGGGCGTCGGCGTGTAGCCGTCGTCCGCTTGGACCCGCACCTCGACCCCGTTCGCCGCCAGCACCTCGAGCGCCGTGCGCTCGGCCGGCCCCGACACCGCGTGCGTGTCCTTACCCAGAAAGAGCGGGCCCTGCGTGCCTTCTGCCCCGCGAAAGTCGCAGATGGCCTGCGTCACCGCCAGGATGTGCTCCTCGTTGAACGACGAGGAAAACGCCGAGCCGCGGTGGCCGCTCGTGCCGAAGCTCACCCGCTGTTCGGGCTGGCTGGAATCGGGCTTCTGCTGGGAGTACGCCCGCAGGAGCGCGGGAACGTCGAGCAGCACATCGGGCGGCGCCGGCTGGCCGGCGAGAGGATGGACCATGGAAAAAAAGAGCGGCGTGCGACCTTTCGGGACGCACGCCGCCGAGCTTACCAGGGCGCCATCGAATCAGGAAGCCTTGACCTCGACTGGAATCAGGAAGCCTTGACCTCGACGCGCCGCGGCTTGGCCTCGGGTGCTTTGGGGAGGTGCACCGTGAGGACGCCGTTCTTCAGCTCGGCGCTCACTTGCCCCGCGGCAATTCGCTCGTCGATGTTGAAGGCTCGCACCCAGGTGATTCCGCCCTCGTCCGCGGTGCTGGCTTCGATGCGCAGCTCCGGCGGATCGATGTGCAGATTCAGGCGCTCCGGCGTGACACCGGGGACGTCCGCCACGAGCAGAAGCTCGGCTTCGTTCTCGTATACGTCGACCGCGGGTGCCAGCTCGTTTCGGGCACGTGTCCTTTCGAGTCCTCGTTCGTTCTTACCGTTCTTGGCAATCTCTTGAGTTTGCATGGGTCCTTTCCTCCTGCGTCAATCAGCGGTTCGCGATCGTCCCTCAGCTCGCCTTGACGGAGATTTGCTTGGGACGCGCCTCGGCCGCCTTCGGCAGCGTGACAGTCAGTACGCCGTGTTCG
>DASXWF010001029.1:0-2527 GCA_036503835.1 Polyangiaceae bacterium
GGCGTGAACGGCACGGGCGTCGCGCGCGATTGCGCGCTGCGCGGGCTCAAGGTCGCGCTCTACGAGCGCAACGACCTCGCGTTCGGCGCGAGCGGCAACTCGAGCGGGATGATCCACGGCGGTCCGCGCTACCTCACGACCGATCCGGACGTGACGTACAGCTCGTGCCTCGATTCCGGACACATCCAGCGCATCGCACCGCACCTGCTCTTTCGCATCCCCTTCCTGATGCCGGTGTTCCGCGGCACGGAGCTCGCGGCCGAGGCGACGCTCGCCGCGTACGACGCCTTCTTCGACGTGTACGACCGCTACCAGCCGCTCAAGCGCGGAAAGCCGCACGTGCGTCTCACCGCGGACGAGCTGCGCGAGCTCGAGCCGGGGCTCGCCGAAGGCGCCCGCGGCGGCGTCACGTTCGACGAGTGGGGCATCGACGGCGCGCGGCTCTGCGTGGCCAACGCGGTCGACGCCATGGAGCACGGCGCCGAGGTTCGCGTGCACACGACGGTGACCGAGCTCCTGCGACGCGAGGACGGACGCGTGCTCGGCGTTCGCTACCGCGATCGCAGGAGCGGCGAGACCGGAAAGAAAACGGCGCGCCTGGTCGTCAACGCGACCGGCGCCTGGGCGCCGATCACCGCCGCGCTCGGCGGCCTCTCGGCGAGCGCCGCCCGCATCCGTCCGGGCAAGGGCATTCACGTCTTCCTCGATCGCCGGCTCACCAACTACGCCATCACCGCCACGGCCATCGACGGGCGCCAGGTGTTCCTGCTGCCCTGGCAGAACGTGAGCGTGCTCGGGACCACCGACGACGACTACTACGGCGATCTCGATCACGTGCTCGCGACGGGCGACGAGGTTCGCTACCTCTTCCAGGCCGTCGCTCGCGTCTTCCCCTCGATCTGGCAGGCTCGCGCGATCGGCACCTGGGGGGGAGTGCGGCCGACGCTCTACGAGTGGGGGCCGAACGAAGACGAGCTCTCGCGCGAGCACGAGATCGTCGATCACGCGGCGCACGGCGCGAGCGGGCTCTACTCGATGCTCGGCGGCAAGCTCGCGAGTTACCGCCAGTTTTCCGAGGAAATGACGGACGTGATCGCGCGCCGGCTCCGGATCGCCACGCCTTGCCGCACGCACAGCTCCCCGCTGCCGGGCGGCGACGAAAACGTGGAGCCGATGGAGCTCGTCGTGCGCGGCGGGATGGAAGCCGTCACGGCGACGCGGCTCGAGTACCGCCACGGCGGGCGCTCGCTGCGCGTCGTCGAGCGCATGCTGCGCGACCCGCGCGAGGCGGCCGTCGTCTGCCCGTGCGAGCCGGTGACCGAGGCGGAGATCCGTTACACGGTCGTGCACGAGCTGGCGGACACGGTCGACGATGTCTCGCGGCGCACGCGGCTCGGGCTCGGCGTGTGCGGCGGGTTGCGCTGCGCGGCGCGCTGCGGGCGGATCGTGGCGGAGCTCACGGGGCGCTCGCCGCGCGAGGGGCTCGGGCTCGCGCACGCCTTCTTGTCCCGCGCGCGCGAGCGACGGGCGGCGGCGATCGGGTCGGACCAGGCTCGACAGGAGGCGCTCGCGCTCGCGGCGTTGCGCGCCGAAATCGGGGAGTCCGAGCCGTAGATGCCCGCGTTCGACGTGGTGGTGGTCGGTGCCGGCGCGGCGGGCACGGCGGCGGCGTGGGCGGCGGCGCGGGCCGGCGCGCGGGTGAGCGTGCTCCACGATCGTGCCGGCGCGACGGCGCTCTACTCGGGCGCTCTCGACCTCGTGCCGTGGGATTCGAAGGACGAGCCGGAAGCGCGACAGGCGGCCGAAGCGGCCGTGCTCGCCGACGCGGAGCTCGCGGCGTTCGCGAGTGAGCTCGGCATATTGCGGCTCGGTCACTGCATGCTCGCGAGCCGCGAAGGGGTCGCGCGCCGCGCGCTCGGATCGGATCGGGCGCTTCTGGATCTGGAGCCGCTCGCCGGCAAGCGGGTCGGCGTGCTCGACGCGGAGCGCGACGACTGGGACGCCGCGCTCCTCGCCAAGAGCCTCTCGGCGTCGCCGTTCGCGGAGCGCACGCGCACGTCGTTCGTGCCGATTCCGGTCCGGATGCTGAGCGCCGGTCATGAACGGCGCGTCGCGGCGTACGATTTCGCCGCGCTGCACGACGATCCGGCGCGCCTCTCCGCGCTCGGCGAAGCGCTGCGCGCCGAGCGCGCCGCGGCGGACGCCTGGCTGTCGGGTCCCTGGCTCGGGCTCGAACGCGACTCCGCTCGCGAGCTCGCGGCGCTCGCAGGTGCACCGGTCGGCGAGACGACCTCGAAGGTCGGTGGTCCGGCCGGCGCCCGCTTCGAGCGCGCCCGCGATCGGCTGCTCCAACGGCGCGGGGTGGAGGTGCGGCAGGCGCGTGTGTCGCGTGTTTCCGGAGCGAGCGGCGCGCTGTTCGTGGCGCTCGAGGGCGCGGAAGGGACCCGCGAGGTCGAGGCCAAGGCGGTGGTGCTCGCGTCCGGCGGTGTCGCGGCGGGCGGCATCGTGCTGCGCTGGGATCCGGAGC
>DASXWF010001030.1:0-4773 GCA_036503835.1 Polyangiaceae bacterium
CAGCACCTCCCCTGTCTGCGATCAGCACCTCCCCGCGGATGTCTTGCTCGCGGAGCTCGCGGACGCCTTCTCGACGCAATCCCGATCGTCCGCCTCGTTCAGGCAAGGCATCACGATGGAGAGCTCGAGCTGCTCACCGGCGAGCGCGAGCGGCGGGTCCGAGACCTCGCTCGGTCGTTCGGTTGTTCTGGGATGCCCCGGCCGCTTGGTCCTCCACGCCCGGAACCATATCACCGGATTTCCCCACGCCTCCCACCCGGAGTATGAACCCGCATGCTCCGGAGCCAGGCGGCCTGGGTGGCGGGCGTCGCCCTGCTGGTTTTCGCGCCGGTGCTCGGGCTCGGCTTCACCTACGACGACGACTGGACGATCACCGAGAATGCGTGGTTAAAAGCGCCACTCGGGGAGCTCGTGGGGCTCCTGGCGAGCGGTGAATCGCTCGCGAAGCGCGTATCGAACGCAACACGCCCCTTCACGGTGCTGTCGTTCTGGTTCGACCGGAATCTCTTCGGCGGCTTCACCCCGGGGTACCACGCCCATTCACTGGTGCTGTACGCCGTTTGCGCGGCGTTCGCCACGATCCTCGCCTGGCAACTCACCCGGCGGCGCAGCATCGCGGGGTTCGCCGGCGTGTTCTTCGCCGTGGCGCCGCTGCACGCCGAGCCGGTCGCCGGGGTGAATTATCGGGGGGAGCTGTACGCGGGGCTCGGCGTGCTCGGCGTCCTGTCGTGCCTGTTCTCGCCCTGGCAGCCGCGCTCCGAGGCTCGCTTCCGTCTCGAGAACGACGGGTGGGGACGCGCCCTCGCCGTCGCGCTGCTCACCCTCGCGGGCCTGTTCGCGAAAGAGAGCGGCGTCGCGCTTTTCCTGCTGCTCGCGCTTGCCGGGGTGATGCTGCCGCGTGTCCGCCACGTGATGGTACGGCGAAAGCGCTCGCTCGCGGCGCTGGGCGTTGCAGCAGCGGTCTGGGCGTTCTGGCGGCTGCCGCTCTTGTGGAAGGGCGATGATTTGCCGCTCGCGCCCGAACGGGGAGCCTGGCAACGGCGCCTGCGCACGGCTCGCTTCGAAGTTCAGTCGGTGCGGCACGCGCTCTTGCCCTGGGACTACAACCCCGAGTATTGGCGCCAGCCCGACGCTTCGGCGAACTGGCTCGTGACGCTCGCGGTGATCGTCTTCGCCGTGGTGGTGCTCGGGCGCGTGCGCGCGACACGCATCCCGGCGCTCGGCGTGGCGATCGCGCTGGTGGCTCCCCTGCCCTCGTCGCCGCTGGCGCGCCCGATCAACGAGTTTGCCGATCGCTACTTCTTCGTCGGCATCCTCGGCGGCGGGATCTTCTGGGGCTGGTGCGTGACGCGGCTCGGCCTGGGGCTCAAAGGGCGCCTGGCCGAGCTCTTTCGGAAGCTGCGGCGCTCGCCGATCGGGCTCGGCTTCCTATGTGTTCCCTTGCTCGTTCCCACCTATCGAGCGACCCAGCTCTGGAAAGACAACCGAACGCTCTGGTCGCGGGCCGTCGAGCTCACGCCGGGCTCGGCGCGAGCCTGGCTGAACCTCTCGCGCGCCCAGCGCAAGAGCGGTGAACACGCCGCCGCCACGAGCTCGCTCGAGCACGCAATCTCACTCGTTCCCGACTGGGCCCCGGCGCTCCTCGCGCGCGTGTACGACGACATCACCGACAAGAGAATGGAGGACGCGCGCGCGCACGTGGCTCAGATCCTCGCGCAGGGGCTCGGAAACGCGCGCGGCGTACGGCGCGCCGTGGAATGCGTGAAGCTCGAGGCGGAAGCGGCCAAGCGCTGCGCGGATCGCTGACACTCGCGCGCACCTTCTCCGGTTACTCGGGACGGACGGGCCGGTACTGGAGCACGAGCAGCAATGCGTTCGGAAAGGGCACGATGGCGTACGTTCGGCCGGCGTCATCGCAGAACTCGACCTCGCACGTGCTCTCGTCGAGACGTTCCACCACCGTTCCCACCTGACCGCGCGCGAGACCGTGCTCCGGGGCGGCCGCGAGCAGCGCCACTACGTCGAGAACCGAGATCGAGGAGCTCATGGCAGGAACCCTCACAAGGGGAAACAGGTGACGAACCGCGGGAAATCCTCGTGCGTCTTGACGATCCAGACGCTCCGCAGGAGGGCCATCCCCTTCGGCCCGCTGAGGATCAGGTCGAGGACGTAGCGGGCGCCGAAGCCGTCCACGGCGCCGAGCACGACCGTATCCGCAACGGCGGCGGCTTCGAGCAGCGTCGACCGGAGCAGGAACGCGTGTTCCCGCGTCAGGCCGAGGCCGGCCGCTGACGCGCGCGCTTTGTGGCGCCCGCGCGGGTGGTTCGGGTCCAGGCAGTAGTTGGCGAGCTTCGCCACGCTGGCGATGGCGCGGAGACCGTTCGGGAGCAGCATTGCTCCCGGAAGGTCGGGCGGGCGGGGCGCGAGTTGCGTGGAAGCGCGAGTGGTTTACGGCTGGTGGTGCTCGGGCACGGGCACGGGCACCGGCACGGGACTCTAGAGTACGTACTGATCGCCGATGGCGGTGACGGTGAGGTTGACGCCCTTCAGGCGCGCGCACTCCTGCTCGACCTCGGACTGGAAGACCGGCTTGATGTGATAGAGGAGCGCGGGCAGATCCTTCGGGCGCGCGTACTTCTTGAGATCTTTGATCAGGGTCCGGGGCGTGTGGTGGCCGCTCACGGTAGCGAGGCGTTGCTCGCGGTCCGGGAAACTCACCTCGAGCAGCAGCGCCTTGAGGTCCTTTTCTTTGTTGAGCAGCTCCCACAGCCGGTCGGTGGGCCCGGTATCGCCGCTGTAGCCGATCGTCGAGTCCTTCCCCTCGATGATGAAACCGGAGGACTCGATGGTGTGGCTCACGAGCACCGAGCGCACGCTGTAGCCGGCGATCTCCGTCCGCTTTTCGGGCTTGAGCTCCACGAAGCGTAACGTCGGGCGAGTCTTGGTCGGGATCTCGGTGAAGTCCGGCCAGAGCAAGTTATTGAAGAAGTGCTTCTTCAGCACCCGGAGCGTCGCGCCCGTCCCGGCGACGATCAGCGGGTCGCAGTCGGCCTGGCAGCGGTTGTCGGCGATCGTAGCCAGGTCCCGGATGTGGTCGAGGTGGGCGTGGCTCACGAGGCAGGCCGAGAGCCGGAACTGACTGGCGAGGTCGAGCCCGCTCGTCAGCGACCCGGCGTCGATGGCCAGGCGCTCGTCCAGAACGAACGCGCTCGTCCGGTGGTTGGGCGTTTCCCCGCCGTGGCAGCCTATGACCCGGAGCTCCATCGGGCTCTTCTCATACCCGCAGACCAGGGAAAAGCCCGAGACCCGCGGAACGTGCACCTTATCCCGGCGGAGCCTCCGCGGTCAAAGCGTCACAACCCCTTGCCCGAACGTCTGATCAGAGCTAAAAGCCCGCCCCGCGTCTCGTTGGCAGCGGGGCTCGTCCCCGTCGCTCCCGGCCCGCGAATTCTTTTTTTAGGCTAGCTCGCTTCCCCTTCCTTCCCTACCTTCTCTTCTCTACTTTCTCGCTTTCCCCACCCAAGGCTAACCTTTCGAAGTTCTTGGGGGATCGTCTAACGGCAGGACGCAAGATTCTGGCTCTTGCTATCTAGGTTCGAATCCTAGTCCCCCAGCCACCCTCCCTCCCCGCTTCAGCGAGCACCTCGAACGACAGAACGAACTTTCCAGGCCCCATCGTCTAGCGGTTAGGACATCGGCCTCTCACGCCGGTAACGCGAGTTCGATTCTCGCTGGGGTCACCCGACAAGTGACAGTGAGAAAAACGCCGGGTCGCGGGACCGGCGCGAGACGCTGTCTGCCCTCTAGAACGGGAGCTTCTGCACGAGCCGGGACTCCCAGGTCCGAATCGGGCCGTGCTCGGAGCGCACCGAGACATGAGCCTGGAGCGGCTGAACGGGGACACTGGCCTCCGTCACGAGCGTGGCCCGCAGCACGGAGCCATTTCGCAGCGCCGCGCCGAGTCCCGGGACCGACAGCTCGATCGCGCGAACGGAAGCGCGTGCGCTCCGGCGCTGGCGCAGCCCGTTGAAGAGGGGCGGCACGACGAACTCGAAGGCTTCGAGCAGCATCTCCAGGACGGAAAGCCGTGGGGCCTCGAATCGAAGATCGTCCCCCGAGACGCTGGCAACCGGACACGGCCCCGCGAGGCCCGGGAGCAGGCCCTCGCGGGCTTGCACGCTCTCGGCGGTGCCCTCGAACCCTCCGCCTTCCCTGACCCGCAGGATGACTTCGTAGTCGAAGCTGTATTCCGGCGAAACCGCCATGCGTTCACCCCTCGGCCCGCAGCTGGTCGAGCGACACCTCTGGAGGGTACGGCTACCCCGCCTTGCGGCTCTACTGCTGAGCGCGCTGGCGCGAGAGGCCGAGGAGCGTGCCTGCGTCGCGCAAGCTCATCCCGAGGCCGGTCAACGTCTTGACCGCGCGGCGGCTACTCTCGCTGAGCACCTCGATCGCATCTTCGGCCTGCTCCTTGGCGACCCGGACCTTCTGGACAATCGCACGCGCCTGCGCCGGCAGCCGAACGTCGTCCACGAGCGCGCCGTCGAACGGACGGGACAGATCGAACCACGCCTGAATCGCCTCGCGCATGCGCTCGCGCGCCTGTTCGATGGTTCGCCCCTGCGTGATGCACCCCGGCACTCCGGCAAGTTCAGCGGTCCACCAACCGTTTCCGGCGTCGAGCGCGTACGAGATTGTGTACTTCTTTTGGGGATTCACGTGAGCCACCCCTTTCCGAGGCAAGGTTCGAGCGCGCGCTCGATGGCGTGCAGC
>DASXWF010001031.1:0-9857 GCA_036503835.1 Polyangiaceae bacterium
CAAAGTGCTATTTCTTCGACATGTCGAACGCCGACCCGCATCAGCCGCTGGTCGGGCACTACGTCGTCCTCGCACTGCTCGACGATCAGCCGTCGCCGTTCGAGACCGAGGTCGCCGGATTCTGGGAAGTGGTCCCGCAGAGCGCACGGTTTCCGACGGTCACGGCTTTGCGTGACGCCGTGCTCTCCGACAATCCTGCCGAAAACTTCCCGCAGCTATTGCCGGGGGGCCTGGGCATGTCGACGGGTACCTTCCAGTATCGAATGGCGATGTCGGGCGAGACGCTCACGATCTTTCGCCCGCAGAACGTTTTTCGCAGCTCGATCATCGAGATTCGGGCGGCTGACGGCACGGAAGTGCCGCTCACCGAGCACGGATTCGGTCACCGGAGTTGCAACGGAGGCGAGCCCTGCGAAGACGATGCCTTCGATCTTCCGCTGATCGATGCCTGGCAGGTCGACTGTGACTACAATTTCACCGGCAAGGTACTGGCGCACGCTCCTGGAGACGGGACGCTCACCGTGCGCAATCCGTACACGGCCCAGATCCTGCACATCGACTCCTCGGACATTTCCAATCCCACGTGGTCGCTCGAGGCCGATCCGAACAACGCCGACTACGGTCCACACAGCTGCGAGTCGACCCCCGGCTGCAGCGTCGACTCGGACTGCGACGCCGCCGCGAACGAGTTTTGTGACGCCGGAACGTGCCGGACGCGACCCTGCAACCCGGCGTCGCCGTTCGGCTCGATCAGCGAGGTCTTGCCGGGAAATACGTCGACGGACGGCTTTGCGCTGTCCGCCGACGGGCGCAAGGCGTTCTTCTCGCGCAAGGCGCCGGGCGCGACGAACTACGACCTCTACTTCGCCGAGCGCCCCGATACGACGAGTCCCTTCGGTCAACTGCAGCCCGTCGAGGGGCCGGTGAACAGCGCGCTGGACGAACGCGCGCCGTTCTTGTCCGCCGATCAGCTGCGCCTCTACTACTGGACGAAGAATACCGGCAATTCCAACTCGGATCTGAAGGTGGCCACGCGAACGCTCCCGAGTGGGCCCTTTCTGAGCGCGGACGTCGTGGGCGGCGTGAACAACAACGTGAACAGTCCAGTCTCCGACGAGGACCCGTATTTCATCGACGGCGAAGGCACTCTCTATTTCACGTCGGATCGGCCGACGGGAGAGCGCCACATTTACGTCACGACCAAACAGTCGAACGGCCTCTTCTCCGCGCCGCAGCCGGTGCAAAATCTCGCCTCGTACGCCGAAGATCGCCGTCCGATTGTCAGTCGCGACGGTCTGACGATCTTCTTCGGATCCCAAAGGGAAGGATGGAACGGTGACAACGACGGGGACATCTTCTTCTCGCAGCGCTCGAATCCGGGCGCAGAATTCCAGCAGCCAGCGAACCTCGGCGCGCTGAACCATTCCGGAGTCGATTTCCCGGTGGCGCTCTCTGCCGACGGTTGCAGCCTGTACTTTGCCAGCAACCGCCGTCACGGAGCGTCCGGCACCCAAACGTTCGAGCTCTATCAGGCTCACCGCCAGACAGAGCCGAGCTCCGTCACCATCGTCATGAACGTGACCGGCACCGGCACCGGCAGCGTGCTCGCACCGTACAGCTGCGCGATTGGCGGCGGCGGAACGTGCGCGGTGACCCGACCCTTCGGTACTCTGCTCACGATCAACGCCACCCGTCCGGTGTACTGGTCGGGTGCGTGCGTGGCGAACGGGCAGCCGGGGCTCAGCACCGACGGCGTCGTGCAGTACGATCTCGGCGGCACGTGCAACGTCACGTTCCCGCCGCCGTGAGGCACGCGCGAGTGCGTCGCGACACAACGCGCATACCGCTGGAACCGTGCGTCCGGGGCCCGAACGGCACCGAGTACGCCCGCGTTCCGCCGGCAAGCCTGCGCCTCTATTCCAGCACCTCTCGCCCGAGGCCGCGCGATCCGGGAGCTTGACCTCAGCGTGCGGATTTCGGGTTCAGCGCGGGGGTTCGAGCTCGCGGCAGCCGGGGCAGCCAGGGCCGCCGCCGGGGCCGTTGTCGCAGTGCTCGGGCTCCTGGATGATGCCGTCGCCGCAGAACGGTCCGAGCTTGCAGTACGCGTCGCACTCGCCGTACCCGCCGTCGTTGGTACCGTCGTCGCACTCCTCGCCGAAGCTCAGGATGCCGTCGCCGCAGATCGCGGTGCAGTCGCTCGGCGCCGATTCGAAGCCCGAGAGCGTCAGGCGGAACGAGGACCCGAACTTCTTCCGCTCGGCCTGGAACACCACGATCTTGTACACGTTGCCGGGCGTGAGCTCGAAGCGTGCCGCGGACATCGCGTTGATGTTCACCGTGCCGTCCATCGGCACGTGAATGCCGCCGAGGTCCACCGCGAGGTGGCCGTTGACGTACACCCAGACGTCGTCGTCACCCGTGAAGTCGAGACGCGCGTTCGTGCCCTGCTCGTAGCGGAACCAGTACTGGACTTCGCTCGTGAAGTAGAAGTTGTGCTGCATGGCGCCCGGGAACACGTCGTCCTCGGACGGCCAGCCCGTGTAGCCGTACTGCAGCGGAAGCTGGGCGAAGTCCGGGTCCCGAGTCGGACCCATCACGCTGTCGACCGGGAAGAACACCGGCGTGCCGTCGTACTCCACGACCTCGCCGCCCGTACACCAGGTGGTCGAGCTGAAGCTGCACGGCTTGCAGTCGTCGACGCACGCGGAGACCTGCCCGTCGAAATTCGTCGTGCACTCGAGGTCGCACGCTTCCGCCGCGGCCGTGAGAGCCGCGATTTGCTCTTCCAGCCCGACGATCTCTTCCTCGAGATCCGCGATTTGCGCTTCGAGCTGCGCGATCGCGTTCGCGTCGGGGTTCGCATCGGCCATCCGCTGCTCGAGCTGCTCCTGCGTGCGGGTCAGCTCGTCCTGCCGCTGGCGGAGCGTGTCGCCGCGAGAACGCACCTGGTCGTGATCCGGCCGGCAAACGTTGTCGCACTGGAGCGAGCTGCGGACGCGTTGCTCACAGCCGGGCTCGCAGGTCGCCTGGCTGGTCGCGCCCGGAACCTGCTGTTCCATGCCTTGACCCATGGCCGGCGCGACCGTCGTGACCAGCTTCTCGCCGTTCTCGCCGAAGCGATTCACGTAGCCGCCGTCGCCGTTGTCGAAGAGAACGAGCTCGCCCACGACCTTGACCGAGCCCGGGGTGTCGCGGAACCAGCGCGCGAAGGTGTCAGCGGACTCGATGCACGCGTTCGCGGGCGCCCTGCCGAGCACCGGGCGCCCTTCGGCGTCGAGCCGGTCTTGGGCGATGCCCGTGACGACCGGGTCGCCCTCGGGAATGCCGCACGTAGTGTCCGGGTAGACGGGCCAGCCGAAGTCCGGGTCGTCGTCGGAGAAGTCCCGGAAGACGGCGGGAACCCGCAGGATGCACTCGCCGTTGAGCCGCTCGCACAGAGACTCCTGATTGCAGGTGAACCCGGTCTCTTTGACGCACGCCGACGAACAGCCGTCGCCGTCGATGATGTTGCCGTCGTCGCAATCCTCGTTGATGAGCAGCCCGTCGCCGCACTCGGACGTGCAGGACTCCCCGGAACAGTTGGGCTCGCGCAGGCAGAGCGACGAACAACCGTCGAACGGAACCTTGTTGCCGTCGTCGCAGGCCTCGGCACCTTCGACCATGCCGTTGCCGCATTCGGCGTCCGTGCACACGCTGGGCTGCCCTTCGCACTTTTTCCCGAGCTCGATGCGGCAGCGCTCCGAGCAGCCGTCGCCCGGAACCATGTTGGCGTCGTCGCAGCGTTCGCTCGCAGCGACGATGCCGTCGCCGCAGCGCGCAATCTCTCGACACAGCTGCCCCGGATTGGCGCAGCTGAACCCCGGCTCGACCTGGAGACAGAACTCGTTGCAGCCGTCGCCGGAAACCTTGTTGCCGTCCTCGCACGCTTCGTCCGGGGTGAGGTTCCCGTCGCCGCAGTTCGGAGGCTTTTGCTCGTCGGGCGGCACCACGCTGATCGTGCCGCCGTTCCCGCCGGTCCCCGGATTGATCGTGCCCCCGGTGTTCGACGCACCCGAGCTGCCGGAACCGCCCGACCCGACGGGAGGCCTCCGGTTCACCGGATTCGGCGCGTCGGCGCTGCACGCGCTCGCGGCCAGCCCGAAGAAGACCAACCCCGGCACAAGGAAGGGAGCAGAGCGATTCAAGATGCGCATGGTGTTTCCGTGCGTAGAAGCCTGATTTCTGACACGGGGACACTCGGGAAGCCATGGGCTTCCGGGCGCGGCAGGGCGCCTCTCCGTTCGTTTTCCCTCGAATTCTTCGAACTCACTGTGTGAAATCCGGGCTTACCGAAGTCCTCTTTGCCCTCGAGCTGTACCTTTGCGCGGAGGCAATAGACCCCTTTCGCCCCGAGTCCCGAGGCGTTGCTCGGCGGCCGTCGCTGCGGTAGCGAATGATCGCATGTTTCCTGCGCGCGAGTGGACTCGACCGGCGCTCGCGCTCCTGGCCTTGCTGTTCTGCGGCGCGTGCACCTCGAAGGACGGTGCGGAGGACGTCAACGCCGGTGGGAAGGGCGCCGGGGGCGGCAGTGCCGGTGCGGGCGGTAGCTCGAAAGCGGGCGCGGGCTCCGGCGGCACCGGTGTCTCCGGCACGGGAAGTCCCGGGGGGAGCGCCGGTTCGGGCGGAGCAGGTCCCGGCGGAGCTGGTGGCGGAGGTGGCGCCGCGACTGCCGGGACGAGCGGCGGCGCGGGTAGCAGCGCAACCGGTGGAGCCGGCTCGGCCGGTGGTGGAGCGGGCGGAGCAGGAACGACAGGAGTGGGCGGCAGCGGCGCGGGCGGAGGCGGCAGCGGCGGAACGAGCGGCAGCAGCGGCGGCCCTCCCACCGGCCCCGTCAGCCTCACGATCTTCGACGAGGTCGTGTTCTACGACGGCTACGCGAACCTGTCGGGCGAGCCGGTCCCCGACGGCGTGCAACGGCTGCGCAACGACATCGTGACGCACAAGCTGACCGACGCGGAGCTCGATTCGATTCAAAACACCCTGGACGTCGAGGTGGTGATCGGCGCCCTCTGCGACAACTACGACCGCATCGGCAGCGTCGGCCTGGCGCTCGTCCCGAAGGGCGAGACCAGCTACGAGCCCGACGACGTCGAGCACATCGAGGTGGGCCGCTACATCACCCCCTTCATGGACAAGAACCGCCAGCCCGACGAAGTCTCGTACGAGTACGAAGCTCACCACCTGGTTCCGGTCCTGCACGACGTCGAGCTCCGCGCCGAGTTCGACTTATGGCTCGAGCTCGAGCTCTTCGGCGTTCCCTACGCGGCCAACGACGAGGTCCAGGGCTGCGCGAACCGGAGCGACGTCTTCCGCGGCACCCTGATCCTGGATTCGGACAGCAGCGCCGCCGCGCCCGCGTTCGACGAGCTGATACCGCTCGCCTACAAGGAAACCTTCAACGACTACCAGCAGGGCGCGAGCGACGGGATCGGCATGACCAGGAAGACCATCGAGTACGAGCTCGACGGCGACACCGCGGACACCCAGCTGGTCCTGATCACCTCGAACCACGGCGCGAACTCGGGCGGCGAGGAATACATCCGCCGCGACCACTTCGTTTACGTCGATGACGAGCTGAAGCTCATGTACAAGCCAGGGCGCACGAGCTGCGAGCCTTTTCGCCAGGCCAACACCCAGGGGAACGGCATCTACGGCACCTCACCGCGCTCCGACAGCGAGTGGCAATCCTTCAGCAACTGGTGCCCGGGCGACGTCATCGACACTCGCATCATCCCGCTCGGTCCCCAGGACGCCGGCACCCACGAATTCGTGATCGAGGTCCCCGACGCGGTTTTCACCGGCGACGAGGGCAACTTCCCGATTTCACTGTTCGTGCAGGCGCGACACTAGGTACACGCAGAGTTCGGGTTCCTCGGATCTACGAGCGGCCCTTGCTCAGCCAGAACTCGCCCCAGTCCTTCAGGAAGTTCGAGCTCGACCAGGCCTTGTCGGCGCCGATGCCGAAGACCATCTCGATCCCGAGTTCCTGGCACACGGCCCACTCGGGGACGAGCTTCGGCTCGCTGCGATCCCCGCCCTTCGCGAAGATGTTCGGGCGCAGGCGGCGCAGAGCTTCGCAAACGGTGCTGTCGTTTTCGATCTCGAACGGCACCACGTAGTCGACGCCGCGGATGAAGGAGACGATGTCGCAGCGCGTCTTCAGGTCCTGAAAGGGCTTGCCCTTCTTCGAGGTCAGGAAAGCGTCGCCGTTGACGATGACGACGAGCGTGTCGCCGAGCGCCTTCGACTCGAGCAGGTTGCTCGCATGGCCGGGATGCAGGGGATCGAATCCGCCGGACGCGGCGACGATCTTGCCGAGCCCGGGCCTTAGCCGGTCGATCTCCGCGAAGTCCACGATGGGCGCCGGTTCGAGAGCGGGGGCTGACATTGCCGCCGCTTTTAGCACTACTTCGGCAGATTTCTCCAAAACGGTGACGGACAGCCCATTTCGGGAGTTTCGTTCGCTGCGCGGATGGCCGACAGGCCCTGCGCCGAGAGCTGCGCCGTTTTCCGCTTCAGCGCGGGCTCGGGATGCTGCACGCGTTGACGGCGGGGCGCATCGAGGCGGGCCGGCATGCCACGAGCGAGTTCAGAGCCGGTGGCTTGCAGGCCTCGACGGTCGAGTTCGACGGCGGAGGAGCCTCCGCGGCTGTCGCGGCAGAGCCCGAAATGATCACGGCTTGTGGCAGCGGCGCTGGTTTCGGAGCGGGCGGTGCGGCGGCGGCGGGCATCGACGGCGAGAGCAAGGGAGCCGCCGGCGACGGGCGCGCAGACGGGGGGGCGAAGCTCGGGACCGCGAGGGCAGGCTGCGTTCGCTCGATGGGACGCCACTCGGGAGCGTCGTCCGGAACAGCCTCGGCCACGCCACGCTCGGACTTGGGTTCTGGGAAGAAGAGCGGCCCGGCGCCTGCGAGGGTCTCGGCGTGGGCCGCGACGGACGGGGACTGAGCCGTCGAGTGGAGCGGCGCGGCCGAGTGGACCGGCGCGGCCGAGTGGATCGGCGCTTGGGGCACGGGATCGGTGCGCATGCGCTGGACCCGCTCGGGCAGCGGCGCCTCCGGATGGACCGACGGCATGACGTGCGGATATGCGTGCGGTTCCGAGCGCAGCGGCTCCGACGGCGGCGGAAACGACAACACCGAAGGCAGCTCGGAGCGCGTCCAGCGCGGCGGAGCTTGACTCACAGAAAGCGAATGGAGCGGCGCCTGACTCGGCACCGACAGGTCCGGCGCCGGTTGGCTCGGCACCGGAAGCGAGAGATTTTCCGGGCCTTCGTTGCGGATGGCGATCTCCGGTTCTTGCTGCGCGGCGAGCCCGAGCGAGAGCAACGGCGGCTCGGACTCCACGACCTGTCCGCGGCGCAGGATGAAGGATCGCTTGAGCCAGACGCTGCGGCCGACGACCAGAGCCACCACGGCGACGCTCGAGAGCAGCGTCGATCCGACGAGCGCGCCCAGCAACGACGTGTCGGCGAGCACCGCGGCCACGAGCGAGATCAGCGCAGAGCCAACCACGGTAGCGCCCGCCGCGTAGCGGACCCAGCTCGGTGTCTTCTCCGATTGCACGTCGAGCTTGTAGACGCTCGCGCAATCGGAGCACCACTGCTCGGGACCGACCTGGTGCTCCGAGCAAACGTGACCCGAACACACCGGGCAGCGGCTGCCGTGACTCGCCTTCTTGCAAACGACGCATTCGAAGGTCTTCGGCATCTCCGAGACCTGCGCGGGCGGCAGCGACGCGGCCGGCGCGAGGCTCGGAGCGAGCGAATGCGCGCGCTGGCTCGGCCGTTCGCGCATCGACGGTGGGATCGAGTCTTCGCGCGGGATGATTTCGGACCCGCCCGACCCCGGTTGCGCGTTGATGCGCTGGCTCAGGCGCAAGAGATCCGGCCACATCGCGGACAGCTGCGCCTCGGAAATCCCGAGGTAGCGCGCCGAATCGCTCTCCGCCGCCCTGCGCACGCCTTCCGCGTCGGGGTGCGTGCGAAGCACGTAACTCAATTGATCGGCGAGCCGGAGCGTCTGCACCATGGCCGCCGTGTGCGTGTCCGATTGGTAGGCGCGACCGACCGAGTGGTGCCAGGCCACGACGCGCGGCACGGGATTCGGGATCTGCCAATTCTTGAGCACGTGAGCGCCGAGCACCGCGTGATCGAAGCCGTACTTCTCGCGCTCGAGCAGGTGCAGCGCCTCGGGGGAGTCACCCGCCTCACGCACGAGATCCATGTAGCTCTGCCCCTCGGCGTCGATCAGCATCAACTTGCCGATGTCGTGCAAGAAGCCGCAGGTGAAGAGCTCGTCGGGCGACAGGTCCACGTGCACCGCGAGGTAGCGGCAGACGGCGCCGACCGACGCCGCGTGGTTGAGCAGGGACTTCACGAGCGGCCGGTCGCTCTCGAACAGGTCGAGCACGGCGGCGGTCGTGGCGAGCTGGTGCAGCCGGCGCATGCCGACGAGCGCGGCGGCGTGGCGCACCGAGGTGCAGCGCACGCGGAGCGCGTAGCCCGCTGAGTTGACCAGCCGCAGAAGGCGCATGGAAAGGCCGGGATCGCTCTCGAGCACCGCGACCACGCGTTCGATCTTCGCGTCCACGCCGCGCGTGACCTCTTCGAGCTTCTTCGCAGCGGCCGGGAACGGCTTCGCGCCCAGAACGCGCGCCGCCACCGCGGCCATGCTGTGCGCCGCCCGCTCCTCGAGCTCGCTGTCCTCGCCGGGACTGCCGAACCAGAGCTCCTCGTCGATCTCCACGCTATCCATGCCGATTGCACTCGCCATCGAACCTGTCCTCACGCCTGCCCGCTCGGGGCGCTCAGGGTTGAGCTTCCGCCGCGGCCTGGCCGGGCTTCTCGGGGGCGACGAAGAGCTCGCGCGTCGAGAAACGCGTGCCGTCGAGGATCGCCTGCGTCCCGGTCCAGGTCGTCGCGTTCACGATGATGGGCGCCGCGAGGTTCACCGTCGAAGGAGCGCCGGGCGTCGCGCACAGCACCACGAGCGCGGTCATGTCCTCGGGGGAACCCTGGAGGCCCGCGTGCTCGGCCGCCTCGGCCAGCGAAACGTCGGGATAGTTCGGAGCGAACTGGTGCGCGCCCACGACCGGCAGGGCGAGCTCGGGCGTGCGCACGGACTGGAGCCACGCGATCGCGTCGGAGCTGCCGTGATGGATCAGCACGAAGCCCTTCTCCTCCGGGAATCCGATGATTCCGGCGGGAAAGCGGATGATCTTCTGCTCGTCGATGTCCAAAGCTCCGAAACGCGTACTGTTGATTTTCATGGTTCTCCTCGTGACGAAAAAATCCGTGGTGGCCTAGGGCTGGGCCGGACGGCGGCGTTCGGCTCGCGCGGCGGGCGGGCGCGCGCTCGGGTTGTCGAGCAGGGCTCGCACGTACTGAATGGCTTCGGCGTGGAGCTGGCAGGCGCGGGACTCGGACACGCCGAGCACGGCGCCGATCTCCTTCAGCGTGCAATCTTCCTGGTAGTGGAGGCCGAGCACGAGTTGCAGCCGTTCGGGCAGCTCCTCGATCGCCTTGGCCACGCGCGCGGCGAGATCGCGTTTGACCACCATCGCCTCGGGCGAAGGCTCCTGCGAAGACGTCTCGACCATCTCGATGTCGAGGCGCGCGAAGCCGGCCTCGCCGATTTCGCGCAAGAGCTCGCGGTAGGCGTCGAGCGTCACGCCCAGGCTCGCGGCGATCTCTTCCTCTTCGGGAAGACGGCCTTTCTCGCGCGTGAACTCGGCGACCGCTTGCGTGATCTTGCGCGAAGCGCCGCGCAGCTTGCGCGTCAGCGGGTCGAGGCTCCGGAGGTAGTCGAGGATCGCCC
>DASXWF010001032.1:0-3082 GCA_036503835.1 Polyangiaceae bacterium
GGGGAACATGAGAGGCGCGGTGTCGAAGCATTCGTCCTGGATCGCGGGCTCGCTCCTCACGCTCGCCGCCTGCGGGGGTGGTGAGCGGCGGCAGCTCACGGCTGCCGATGTCGAACAGAGCGAGGTGTTGCCCGCGGGCTACACCTCGGCGGGCACTGCGCGCGCGGCCTGCGGGGCACCGCCGCGCTGGGGCCGCATCAGCGGTGAGCCGGTCTCGAGTTTCGATTGCACCTTCACGCGGCTGAAGCAGGAGCTCGCCGAGCAGGCTGCGAGCTCGGGGGCGAACGTGCTCGCGGCGGTGCGCTGCCAGGGGCAGGCGAGCGGCGCGCGAGCCTGTTCCGGCACGCTGGCGCGCGCGAGCCATGGCCTCGATCGGCGCCGCGCCTGGGCCGATCCCGTTCGCGAGCCCGACCTGTCGTTCGAGCTCAGGCGCGACATCGCGGTCGACGTGGAGCCGAGCCGCGACGGCTTCGCTCGCCGCGCGCGGCAAGCGTCCGAGGTCGGGGAGCCGCCGTCTCTGCCGGTGAGCCACCTCGCGCTCGGGTCGATTCGGGCGCGTTGTGCGCTGCCCGCCTGCGAGGCGGACGACCTGCGCCTGGCGCTCCGCGTCGCTGCGGGTGGCCTCGGGGTGAGCGACCTCGTCGGCGTGAGCTGCGCGACGTTCGACGGCGAACGCCAGTGCCTCGGCACGCTGGCCGCGAGCGAGCTCGACGCCGAAACCGATGCGCGCGCCCGCTGAGTGCGCCCCGCCGCTCAGCCGCGCTTCCGCGCCACGACCACCAAAAAGCCGCCGAACCAGCGCAGCGGACCGCTCGTGACGGCGCGCTCGGCGCCGCCGATGAGCGTCTTCAAGACGGGGATCTTGTGCACGAACGCCGCGGGCGTGAACACGCGCAGGCCCCGCACGTCGACGCGTTCGAGCTCCGGCGGGAACAGGCGCCCGAGCTGCGTGGGCGAGTCCCAGCGCGTGTAGACGTCGGCTTCGCTCCGGCCGTCCGAGATCTTGCCGGGCCCCGCCAGCTTCTTCGCGAGGAAGCGCAGGCTCCAGGGATTGTAGAGCTCGGCGAGCACGTGGCCGCCGGGGCGGCAGACTCGCGCCATCTCCCCCAGCGCGCGCTCGATCTCGGGAACGTGCGCGAGCACCTTGAAGCTGTAGACGAGGTCGAAGGACGCGTCGGCGAAGGGCAGGGCGGTGGCGCTTCCTTCTTGCACGCTGAGCCCGCGCCGGCGCGCGAGCTCGAGCATTCCCGGCGAGAGGTCGACGCCCTCGGCGCGCGCGGCGCGTTCGGCGACGCGTCCGAGGATGAGCCCGGTGCCGCAGCCGACCTCGAGCACCTCGCGCCCGGTCGCGAAGGGCAGCGCGACGTCGAGCTCGAGCTCGTCGAGCAGGGCGTGGTAGCCGTGATGGCGTTCGCGCTCGTAGCCCGTCGAGAAATCGTCGTAGTAGTCGCGGGAGCGCTGGCTTTGGTTCGAAGAGCTGTCCATCAGAGAAGCTCATCGTAGAGCTGCTCGTAGGCGCGAGCCATCTTCGTGCGCGCGTAGTCGTGGAGGGCCGCCTCGCGCGCCCGCGCGCCGAGCTCCGAACGCGCCGTCTCGTCCCCGGCCAGGCCGAGCAGTGCCTGCGCGAGCGGCTCCGCGGCTGGAGCCACGGCCAGCGCGCCCCCGCCTTCGGCGAGCTCGGCCGCGGGGGTTCCGAGCGCCACCACGACCGGCCGGGCGAGCGCCATCGCCTCGAGCAGCACGAGCGGGTAGTCCATCTTGGCGTAGGCCACCTCGCTCGGCAGGACGACGATGTCCGCCGCGCCGACGAGATCGAGGATGCGCGGGGTCTCGCCCGTGAACACGATGCGAGCGGCCGTTCCCAGCCGCTCGGCGCGCAGCCGGAGCTCGCGCTCGGTGCCGGCGGCGCGCGCGGTCTTCGCGCGGCAGGCGAGCACGAGCCAGGTGTCGGGCGGAAGCCGCGCGTGCGCCTCGACCGACAGCAGCGCGCCGCTGCCGAACTCCAGATCGCCCGGGTAGAGCACGACGGTCGCGCTCTCCGGCAAGCGGAACATCTCGCGCGCGGAGCGGCGCGCTTCGGGGCCGAGCACCTCGAGCGGGGGCACGGCCGGTGGAATGCGTACCACGCGCTCGCGCTCGATGCCCGCGTCCAAAAAGCGCTGCTCCGTGTGCCGCGAGAGCACGACCACGCGCTCCGCGAACAGCACCTTCCCGAGATCGGCGCTCGTTTTCGGGACGCTGCACACGGTCTGGAGCGTGCGCACGCCCCGCGCCCGCGCCGCGGCGCGCGCCGCGAGCGAGGTCTTGGGGTTCGGCGCGAAAAAGAAGTGCCAGAGTGCGGCGCGCTCGCCGCGGAGCAGCCGGTAGAGCACGCGCCCCTGCTCCGAGAGGCCGGAACTGAACCCTCCTGCGGCGCCCGTCGACCGCCCGGGATGGATCGGCTCGATCTCGACGCGCCCGAGCTCGCGCGGGCCGCCTTTTCTGCCGAGAGCGCGCGCGCCGTGCCGTTCGAGGCCGAGCGCGAGGTCGCGCACCAGGTTCTTGCTCGAATCGTTCCAGGGCGGCTCGAGCGGTTTGCTGACGAGCAGGATCCGGCTCACGGGGTCGAGGTACCCTCGCCGTCCCAATCGTAGCGGACGGGCACCTCGACGGCAGGCAAGAGGCTCAGCCGGACGGGGCAGTTGTCGCCGCGTTCCTCGAGCTCGGCGCGTGCCTGCGCATCCAGCCGGGCCGCGCGCTCGCGCGGGAGCGTGAGGTTGACGACGAGCCGTGCCACGCGCCGGGGCGGGGGAGTCATGAGCTTGTCCACGCTCAGGTGCATGCCCGTGATGTCGTAGCCGCGCTCGCGGGCACGGATCCCCATCGTCGTCGCCATGCAGGTTCCGAGCGCGGTCGCCAGGAGGTCGGTCGGCGAGAACGACTCGCCGCGGCCCTGATTGTCGACGGGCGCGTCCGTCTCCAGCCGGGTCGCCGAGGGTGCGTGCACCGCGTGGCAGTGGAGGTCGCCGTCATAACCGATCTCGATGCGGACCAAAGTCGTCGAACCTTTCTGGCCGAACCCGTAGCACCGTTCCCGGCTGCT
>DASXWF010001033.1:0-2647 GCA_036503835.1 Polyangiaceae bacterium
CGTACCGACGCCCATGCGCGCTTCGGTGCTGCCGAACCCTCGCGCGAGCGTCAAAAGGAAGTCGCCGTGGCTGCGATCCACGGTCAGATATTGTCCGGTGCGGAAGGGCGTCTGGCTGCCGGCGATCACGACGTAGGGGAGATTGCGCGGCGAGTGCTGAGCAGCGGTGCTGTTCGCATTGGGTCCGCCGAACTCGGAGACGCAGAGCACGGTCGTCGTGTCGAGCAGGGTGCCGGTACCGTCGGGGATCGAGTCGAGCCGATCGAGCAGGAGCTTGAGCTGGCCGAAGAACCAGCGATAGATGCGGACGCGATCGCGCGTGGAGACTTCTTTGGTGATGTTATGGCCGGCTTCCTGGAAGGCGCCGTCCTCGGGGTGGGCGAGGCCGTGGTCGCCGGCGCCGGGGTACTCGAGGTCGGGGAGGAAGTCGTAGCGGTAGTCGGTGAGGCGTCCGCCCTGGATGTTGTTGGTGCCGGAGGCGCCCCACTGGATCGTGACGGCCGGGGAATAGTCGAGGGCGAGGGCGGTCACGGCGAGGTCGCGAACGAACGGCGCAATCGTCGGCAGGGCCGAGATGTCGCCCTGGGCGTCCGCGATCTCCGGATCGTCCGGATCGATGAGCGGCTCGGAGGGCATGGGCATCGAGGGCATCTCTTGCTCGAGCCGCTCGAGGCGCGCGACTTCCTCGACGTACGCCTCGAGGCGCTGGGCGGCCGGCGTGCCGGCGGCGCAGCGCAACGCTTCCACGCGGCTCTTCACGGCGCCGAGCGCGGCCAGACGGCTCGCGCTGCGGGCGGAGTTGTCCTCGCCCGGCACTTCGCCCGAGACCACGTCGAGGACGCGCCGCGCATCCGAGACCGGCTGCCAGGAAGGCTCCACGTAGTCGCGGCCTCGCGGCCGGCTCACGTCGCGCGTGCCGTCGTACGAAGTCCGGTTGCCGTACACGCCGGTCCGAAACACCGGCTCCGCGTGGTCCTCCGTCGCGTGCACCTCCGACATCAGGATGTCGAGCGACGGTGAGTCTCCGCCGCCGTCACCCGAGACGGCCTCGCCCGTGAAGCAGCTCCGGACGGCGGGGGCATGATCGTGCTCGCCCGGATTGCTGACACCCTTCACGAGCAGCGTGCGACTCGCGTACGCCGAGATCGGTTGCAGGAGGAATGTCGGACGGTCGGCGGACGGCACGTCCTGGTTGAAGCTCCGGCCGCTGAGATCGTTCGTGCGGTCGGAACGGATCGTGAGCGTGCCGGGCGACGACCCCCAAAACCATTCCGGAACGGTGCCGTCGGCGGTGTACCAGACCAGCAGCCGTTGTCTCGGCATGCTCTGCGCGTAGGCACGCCGGATGAGTCGCTCCCAGAGCGGCGAGCTCAACGCGAGCCCCGCGAGGCCCGCGGGTAGGGTCTTCAGAAAGGAGCGCCGCGACCCGCGACCGGGGCGCTTGCGAGGGGTGGTGAACGGCGAAAGCTTCTTCATGGTCCTTCGCACCACGGCACGGCGAGGTTGGCTCGCGACTCGAAGCCGGTGACGGTTTGTCCAATGATATCGCGGAAGCTTGCGCCGTCTTGCACGGAGTCCGCGAGCTCGCTCACCCAGGTGGGATCGGCGTCGTTGAGGGGTTGCTCGAGGAAGAACGCGAGCCAGTGCCGCGAGAAGCACTCAGCGAAGGAACGGCTCGAGGCAACCGCGTCCAGCAAGCTCGGCAAATCGTCGTAGGTGCCGTCGAGACCTGCGTGGTCGAGGATCTCGGCGGCTTCGACGTCGCCTTCATGATCGGGGTCCAGGACCGCGAAAACACGGCCGATGGGGTCGAGCAAGGTGTGACAGCCCGCGCAGCGCGGATCGGCGGTGCGGTCGCTGACTTCGTCGGCGAGCTCGAGCAGCTCCGCGCTCGGCGGCTGGATGGTGTCGCAGAGCAGTGACGTGCGCACGAGCTTGCCGCGGAAGATCGGCCGGCGGTCCTCGTCGGGGTGTCGCGTGGCGTCCGCGAACAGATCCTCGGAGAGCAGGCCGCGACGCTGTGAATCGCCCGACCAGTCGACTTCCACCACGCTGCCGCTGCCGCTCACGGAGTCGAGGCCGTAGGCGTCGAGGTTGTCCCGGTGCACGAAGCCGCGCGTGCCCGAGACGAGATCGCGCACGGGCGGGTCGTTCTCGAGCACGTCGGCGGTGTAGGCGAGGAGCTCGAGGTAGCGCGGAGAGGTCGCGAACTCAGCCTCGCCCAGGCGCAGGTCGGTATCGACGCGCAGCCACTGCGAGAGGAAGCGCGCGACGATGGGGGTCGCCTTCGCGTCCGAGCCGAGGCGCGTGGCCTGGGCGCGCAAGAGCTCGGGGAGCTCCGAGGCCGTACCCTGAGCCACGGCGGCGAGCTCTTCGTCCGGCGGCGCGTCCCAGAGCGCGTAGCTGAGGGTCTCGGCCAGACGCCGTGCCTTCGCGCTCGCGTCCGCGGCAACGGGAGAGGCGCGGAACAAGAACTCGGGACTCAAGAGCGCCCCCACCAGCACGGCGCGCGTGGCCTGCTCCGCGCTTGCTCCGCCTTCGACCAGCGTCGCGATCACCTCGGCCTGCGCGGAGATTTCGGCGGTGCTCAGCGGACGCCGGAAGAGCGCCGCGAGCGCGTCCGCGTAGCTCTCCTCCAGGCACTGCT
>DASXWF010001034.1:0-4161 GCA_036503835.1 Polyangiaceae bacterium
CCTCTGCATCAAGCCCGCGCCCGGCATGGGCGACATGAAGACCGACATGGGCGGGGCCGCGGCCGTGCTCGGCTTGATGGCGGCGGTCGGGCGCCTGCGGCCGAACGTCGAGGTCCACGGCATCGTCGGCGCCGCCGAGAACATGCCGGACGGCGCCGCGTATCGCCCGGCGGACGTCTTTCCATCGCTCTCCGGCAAGACCGTGGAGATCATCAATACCGACGCCGAGGGCCGCCTCGTCCTCGCGGACGCGCTCGCCTACGCCGCCAAGCTCGAGCCGGACCTCGTGGTCGACGCCGCGACGCTCACCGGCGCCGCGCTCGTCGCGCTCGGCAAGACTTGCTCCGCGTACTACGCGACCAGCGACGCGCTCGCTCGTTCGCTCGAAGGCGCCGCGCGGGAAGCGGGCGAGAGCTTCTGGCGCATGCCGCTGCTCGACGAGCTCGCCGATCAGTTGAAGAGCGACATCGCCGACTTCAAGCACACGGGCGACCGCTGGGGCGGGTCGATCCTGGCCGCGCTCTTCCTGCGCGAGTTCGTGGACGGCCGCCCCTGGATCCACTGCGACGTGGCCGGGCCCGTTTTCGCCGAACGCGCCCGCGGCATCTACCCGAAAGGGGCGACCGGCCACCCCGTGCTGACCTTCCTGCGGCTGGTCGAGAGCTTCGCCTCCTGACCGCGCCCCCACGCGCATGACCGAGGCCGCCGCTCCCGTCGACTCCGCGCCCTTGGCCGAGCGCGCGCGCGTGCTCGCGCCGGGGCTCTACGCCTGGCTGCTCACCGTCGCCCACCCCGCGGCCCAGCACGGCGCGCCGTTCGCCGCTCGCCTCAGCGCGTTCGCCGCGCTCGTCGCCCTCGCGGCGGCGCCCTTCTTCGTGCGCGATCGCATCGGGCTCGCGCGGGCGCTCGGCATCTACGGGTTCATCGGCCTTTCGGCGCTCAGCTGGGCGCTGCTCGCCGACGAGCTCGCCGTCGAGCGCATCGATCGCGTGCGCGCTTGCGTCGGCGCGCTCGGCTGGCTCCTCTACGCGTTCGGCTGGGGCAGCGTGCGCCCGCGGGGCGTGCCGGAAGACGACCCGCACGCCGTCCCCGGAGCCCGGCTCGTGCCGCGCGCCCACCTGCCGCGCGCGAGCGTTCCGGTCGCGGCGTTCGCGCTCGCCGCCGCCCTCGGCATCGAAGCGCTGGCCTTCCGCGTCGATCGCCGTGAGCCTGCCGTGCTCGCCCACGCCGCCGCGATCGCGCTCGCCCTGCTCGTCATCGGCACCGGCGCGCGCATCGCGCTCGCGCAGGGCACCCGTATCGAGATCGCCTCCGGAGCCACGCGCCTGAACAGCGTCGCGGTCCCCGGCGCGTTGCTCGCCGTTTTGCTCGGACTCGGCCTGATCTGGGCCGCCCTGCGTTGAGGCGAACATGGCCGATAACCGCGTGCTCTTGGGTAAACTCGCGAACGCCGTCAACGTCCTGCTCTTCGCCGCCGCCTGCACCGCGTTCGCGCTCGGCATCCACGCGCTCGGCGACCGGCGCGATCTCCAAGCGCTCTACTGGCTGATCGTCGGCGGGCTCGCGCTGAAGGGCGCCACCGACATGTTGCGGCCGAGGTCGCAGAGCCGATGAGGGTCGGCGTGGCGCTCGCGGTGTTCCTCACCTCGTGCGCCGAGGAGCGGAGACCCCCGCCCGCCGTCCAGACCAGCTTACCTCCGGGCGTCGCGGCGCGCGCGGGCGGCGAAGACGTGACCACGGCGACCGTCCTCCGCATCGCTCGCGAGCAAGGCGTGGGCCCGCTCGAAGCGCGCGAGCGCGCGATCACGGACGCGCTGTTCGCCGCTCGGGCACGGAGCACCCCCGAGTATCGCGCGGCCGTGAGCGCCGCCGAACGCGCAGTCCTCGCGCGCGCCCTGCTCGAGGGCATCCGCGATCGCGCGCGTGGCGCAGGGCCGGTGACCGATGCCGAGCTCGCGACGCTCACCGCCGAGCGCTGGGTCGAGCTCGATCGCCCGCCGAGCGCGCGCGTCGCTCACGCCGTGGTCCTCGTCAAGAAGCCCGAAGACGACGCGCCGGCGCGGGCCCTCGCCGAGCGCCTCGCTGCCGCCCTCCGCGGCGCCAAGGACGGCGCCGAGCTCGTCCGTCGCGCCAAGGCCTTCTCCGCCGGCGCCCTCACGATCACCGCTGAACACCTGCCGCCCTGTACGCTCGACGGCCGCACCTGGGACTCGAACGCCGTGCCCCCGGCGGCCCTCGGCGGAAACTTCGACCTCGACTTCGCGCGTGCCGCCAACGCGCTGGAGAAACCCGGCGACCAGAGCGGCGTCGTGAAAACCGCGTTCGGCTACCACGTCATCCAGCTGGAAGAACGCTACCCCGAGCAACGCGAGTCGCCGGAAGCCCGCCGCTCGCTGCTCTGGGACGCCGTGATCGCGCGCCGCGCCAAGCCGGAGCTCGACGCGCTCGCCGCACGCCTGCGCGCCCAGACCAGAATCGAACTGGAGCGCGCCGCCGACGAGCTCACGGCGCTCGTCCCCGTGAGCGCGCCCCCCGTCGCGCCATGAGCTCGCGCCGCAAATCGCTCCCGCCGCGCGACCAGGCCACGACCACCTTCAGCGGCGCCCTGCTCCGCCTCTGCGAATCGACCGGCGCGCTGGCCGCCGCGCTGGTGGACGCCGAGGGCGAGACCGTCGACTACGCCGGCTACCTCGATCCCTTCGCCTTGCGCGTCATGGCCGCGGAGTGGCGCATCGTCCTCGACGTGATCCGCAGCGTCCCGCGCCCCGGCTTCCAGGACGCGCATGAATTCTCCGTGCGCGCGAAGCGAAAGAGCTTTGCACTGATCGCACTTTCAGATGGCTACGCGCTCGTCCTCGAGCTCCCCCTCCACAGCCTGCTTTTTTCGCGCCGCGCCCTGGGCGAAGCGGCGCGCGAGATCGAGCAAGAGGCCGGTCTGTCGCCCTCCCGCCGCTCCGGCGCGCCGGAGGAGCGCTGGTCGAAGGTCGAGGTCAAAACCGTTCCTGGAGACCCCCGGAGGCCAGAAGCCGTGTGGATCGACGGGGCCTGGTGCGGGGTGACCGTCCTCGGCCGGTACGTCCACAGGCGCCGCTCCCGTCGCGAGGACGGATATAGAGCCCGCCTTGAAAATGGTCTCGAGATAGCCTTGATTCGGGAACCACTTGGACTATGGTTCGCGGGCGGACTGTAGCCGCTCCGACTCTTCCCCTTCCGGAAGGTGCGGAACGGCCCGCTGATTCGACGCGGTGGCCCGAAACCGGTGCCCGAAAGGCACCGTAACCTCGAACCTCCTCGAAGAATCAGCGGAAGCGGCCCCGCCGAATAGGCGTGGCCCGGACCCCGGCGCCTGCGAAGGGCGAGCGTGGTCCCCCGGCCTCGAAAAAGGCCGCGGTGCCTGGCCGAACGGCCGAAGTTGTTGGGAAGCCAACAATTCTCTTTGACAGAAGGCACCATCGGAACTAGGTTCCGCGCCCCCGACGGACAGAGCCAAAAGCTCCTTGGTCCTTGAAAACTGAGCCCCATCACCCCGCGAGAAATCGCGTGGGTAGACAGGAAAACCCCCGTTCGTCGGTCCACCCGGACCGGCGGGCAAAGGAAGAAGATAGCGAGCCATATGGCGGCGCAGCGAGTTAGCCCTCGCAGCGCTTGCCGAAGGATCTAACTGGAGAGTTTGATCCTGGCTCAGAACGAACGTTAGCGGCGCGCCTAATACATGCAAGTCGTGCGAGAAAGGGCTTCGGCCCCAGTACAGCGGCGCACGGGTGAGTAACACGTAGGTAATCTTCCCTCGAGTGGTGGATAACCCTCCGAAAGGAGGGCTAATACAGCATGAGACCACGACCTCTCTGGAGGTTGCGGCCAAAGCAGGCCACTACATGTAAGCTTGCGCTTGAGGATGAGTCTGCGGCCCATCAGCTAGTTGGTAAGGTAATGGCTTACCAAGGCTAAGACGGGTAGCTGGTCTGAGAGGACGAACAGCCACAGTGGAACTGAGACACGGTCCAGACTCCTACGGGAGGCAGCAGTCGGGAATCTTCCGCAATGGGCGAAAGCCTGACGGAGCGACGCCGCGTGGAGGACGAAGGCCTTCGGGTTGTAAACTCCTGTCACGGGTTTTGAATGGTGCAACGTGAATATCGTTGCATTTGACGTAAGCCCGAG
>DASXWF010001035.1:0-5852 GCA_036503835.1 Polyangiaceae bacterium
GCCGCCACAGGCGACGCCGGAAACCAGGAAAAGGACCAGACCCACGGCCCCGAACCTCGACCCGATGCCCCGCGCTGAATGCATGCTTTCTCCTCGAGAGCATACGTGGCAGGGCGCGGACTGCTTTAGGAGCCCCGCGGCGAGCAGACGCTGATCGGTGCGAAACGCTCGCACCTGACCCTACTTGGCCCGTCACTCGGCGAAGGCCGAGACCCTGGCGTCAGATCGCCTTCTTGGCCGGCGTCTTGGGCTTCGCCGCCTCGGCGTTCTCACGCGCGCGGTTGGCTTCCCACTCGAGGTTCTTCTTGGCGCGGCGCTCGCGCTTGCGGCGGCGAGCACGCGGATCTTGCGGGGTTCCCATGAAGGAGCTTTCTATTAATGAAGGGCTTCGCGAAGGGTTCGCGGGGGTTCGGGGCGACTAGATGGTCCAGGTACTGCCGCCGCGCAAGAGTTTTTGCAGGTCGCCGTCGCCGAGCTTCTCCCGAGCGGCCTTTTGCTGGGCCCGCAGCGTTCCGTCGTAGGTCGGGCGTCGCGTCGCGTGCAGCACGCCGACGGCGACGGGGAACTCGGGGAAGGGCATGCGCGCGAGCAGCTGGCCGAAGGTGGGATTGGTCTCGTCGTGGACCAGCACCTCGTCGACCGAGACGCCGCCTTCGCCGACCTTCACGACTTCGAGCGCGAGCGAACGAGGGTTCAGGCGCAGGCCCTTGTCGTTCGCGGCTCCGAAGAGGAGAGGCTTGCCGTGCTCCACGCGCACCTGGCGATCGGCGCGGACGGCCTTGTCGGTGAAGGCGTCGAACGCACCGTCGTTGAAGACGTTGCAGTTCTGGTAGATTTCGAGGAAGGCCGTGCCGACGTGGGCGGCCGCGCGCCGCAGCACGTCCGACAGGTGGGCGGCCTCGGTGTCGATCGAGCGCGCGACGAACGAGGCGTTCACGCCGAGCGCGAAGCTCGCCGGGTCGACGGGCTGATCGACCGAGCCGGCGGGCGTGCTCTTCGTGACCTTGCCGATCTCGCTGGTAGGCGAGTACTGGCCCTTGGTGAGGCCGTAGATCCGGTTGTTGAACATCAGGATCTTGATGTCGAGGTTCCGGCGCAGGCAGTGCAAGAGGTGGTTGCCGCCGATGCTCAGGCCGTCGCCGTCGCCCGTCGCGAGCCAGACCGAAAGCTCCGGATTCGCGACCTTCACGCCGAGCGCAACGGCCGGCGCGCGGCCGTGGATCGTGTGAAATCCGTAGGTGTTCATGTAGTACGGGAAGCGGCTGCTGCACCCGATGCCGCTCACCCACACCATGTTCTCGCGGCTGATGCCGAGCTCGGGCATCACGCGCTGGACGTTCGCCAGGATCGAATAGTCCCCGCAGCCGGGGCACCAGCGCACGTCCTGATCGGTCTCGAAATCTTTCTTGGTGAGCCTTCCGGGCTCGACGACGTTCGACATTCTCAGCGTCCTTGAAGCAGCGTCGGGGGCGAGCGCGGGCTAGCTCTCCAACAGGCTCCGAATCTTGTCTTCCAGCTCCGAAATCTTGAACGGGTGTCCCTGCACCTTCGGCAGGCTCTCGGCCGGGATCAGGAACGTGCTGCGCACGAGCTTGACGAGCTGGCCGAGGTTCAGCTCCGGGATCAGCACGCGATCGAAGCGCGACAGCAGTTCCCCGAGGTTCTTCGGGAAGGGATTGATGTAGCGCAGGTGAGCGTGGGAAACGCTGAGGCCGCGGTCGCGGCAGCGCTGCACGGCTTCACGGATCGAACCGTAGGTCGAGCCCCAGCCGAGCACGAGCAGCTTGCCCTTCGGATCGCCGACCTCCACCTCGATGTCCGGGATGTCGGCGGCGATGCCGGCGACCTTCGCGGCGCGGGTGCGCACCATGCGCTCGTGATTTTCCGGCGCGTACGAGATGTGACCGGAGTCGTAGTCCTTCTCCAGGCCGCCCACGCGGTGCATGAGCCCGGGCGTGCCCGGAACCGCCCAGGGACGGGCGAGCGTCTCGGGATCGCGCAAGAAGGGGTGGAAGCCCTCCGGATCGGCGCGGAACTTCACGTCGAGCTTGGGCAGCGTCGCGAGATCCGGAATCTTCCAGGGTTCGGCGCCGTTCGCGAGGTAGCCGTCGGTGAGCAGGATCACCGGCGTCATGTACTTGGTCGCGAGCCGCACGGCCTCGACCGCCATCGTGAAGCAGTTGCCCGGCGTGGAAGCGGCGATCACGCACACGGGCGCTTCGCTGTTCCTGCCGTAGACCGCCTGCAACAGATCGGCCTGCTCCGTTTTCGTCGGCAGGCCGGTGCTGGGCCCGCCGCGCTGGATGTCGACGATCACGAGCGGGAGCTCGACCGAGAGCGCGAGCCCGATGGCCTCCATCTTGAGGGCCATGCCGGGGCCGCTGGTCGTGGTCACGCCCAGGCTGCCGGCGTAGGAGGCGCCGAGCGCCGTGCAAACCGCCGCGATCTCGTCCTCCGCCTGGATGGTGGTGATGCCGTACTGTTTGTACTTGCTGAGCTCGTGGAGAATGTCGCTCGCCGGCGTGATGGGATAGGCGCCGAGCACGAGCGGCAGGCCGCTGAGCCGTGCGGCGGTGATGAGGCCGAGCGCCGTCGCGGTGTTGCCGCCGATGTTCCGGTACTCGCCTTTCTCCACCGGAGCCGCCGGCACCTCGTAGCTCTGCTGGAAAACCTCGGCCGTTTCGCCGTAGGCGTGCCCCGCCTTCAGCGCCGCGATGTTGGCCGCGATCAGGTCCGGCTTTTTCGCGAACTTGCCCTCGATCCAGCGCAGCGTCGGCTCGAGCGGGCGTCCGTAGATCCAGAACATCAGCCCGAGCGTCCAGAAGTTCTTGCAGCGGTGCGCCTCTTTGTTCGAGAGGCCGCTGTCCTTCACCGCGAGCAGGGTGAGCTTCGTGATGTCGATCGAGAGCAGCGAGTAACCCTGAAGGGAGCCGTCCTCGAGCGGGCTCACCTCGTACCCCGCCTTCTTCAGGTTCGTGGCGTTGAACGTGCCGCTGTTGACGATCAGAATCCCGCCCTTCTTCAGATCGCGCAGATTCGTCTTGAGCGCGGCCGGGTTCATCGCGACGAGCACGTCGGGCGCGTCGCCCGGCGTGAACACGTCTTGCGACGAGAAGTGCACCTGAAAGCCGGAGACGCCGTACGTGGTTCCGGCGGGCGCGCGGATCTCGGCGGGGAAGTCGGGAAAGGTCGCGAGGTCGTTGCGCGCGAGCGCGGCGGCAGCGGTGAACTGGTCACCGGTCACTTGCATGCCGTCGCCGGAATCCCCCGCGAATCGAACGACGGCGCCGCGAATCACTTCCCGGCTTTTTTGGGGTGAAGGGCTTGGTTCGCTACTCGAGTCCATGAAAGTGCTAAACGTCAGTGAGTCTTGACCCCTTTGGGGTCTTGTCAAGTCGCGCTCTCGGCGTGAAGGCGCTAGGATACGTCTTCCTGGGCGGCGGCGTCGATCCGGCCTCTCACGATCATGACTGGCGTCATGCGCGGGCGTCGTTACGCGGTGGCCTCCGCGTGTCGCTCGAACAAGCGCGCGAGTCTCGGGCTCGCCGCCTCCACTTGCTTCTTTGCCATGGGGCGCAACTTCTCGTAGGCGCTCTGGATCGCGGGGCGTTTGCCGCCCTTGGCGCGCGTGTCCGTCACCTGGAGGAGCGCGTCCGCAACCCGCGAAGAATTTTCGAGTAGGTATGCACCGGCCGGACGCTTTTTTTGCGCCGCCTCCTGGTAGAGGGGATCGAGCGCGTCGAGAAAGTCGTCGAGCAGGCCGTCCACGACCTCCTTCACGAAGCCGGGCTTGATGCTCTGCACGAGCTTGTAGGCGCCCTTGATCGCGAGCCCGGTGAGGCCGCTCTTGTCGGCCACCTCCTCATCGAGGGTGCGACAAGCGTCCTCGATCAGCTTGCTTCGCTTCTCACCGCTACCGAGCTGTTCACGCAAGGATGTCATGTTTCGATTTTGCCTTTGGCCCGCGGAGCCTAGTGCCGAGCTCTGCGCCGCGCGAGCGGTATTTTCCTGAGCCCGGATACGTCGGAAACGAGCTTCAGCCGCGGAAACTACAGCTCGGAGGTCGGGAACACCCCCCGGCAATATCGGACCAGGAAGCTTGCGGAAGCTTTGCGATACGGGCCCCAATGGTGCAAAGAATGGCAAGCCTGTGAACGAGGAGCTAAAGCCAGGATCCAGGCTCGGCGACACCGAGCTCCTCGTGCGCATCGGGCGCGGGGGGATGGCCACGGTCTGGGTGGCTCGCGAGCGCCGCCGACAGCCGAACGAGGATCGCCTGGTTGCCGTCAAGGCGATGCTCCCCGATCTGGCGGAGGAGACCGAATTCGTTCGCATGTTCCTGGACGAGGTGCGGCTCGTACGCAGCATCCGCCATCCGAACGTGGTGAACGTCTACGACGTGGGTGAACACGAGGGGGTCATGTGGATGTCGATGGAGTGGGTGGAGGGCGAGTCGCTCCACACCGTCATCGCCGAGGCCGGCAAGCGCCGCGCCATCCCCCCCGAGATGGCGGTGCGCATCATCGCCGACGCCGCGGCCGGGCTGCACGCGGCGCACGAGCTCAGGGACGAGAACGGCGCCCTGCGCGGCGTCGTGCATCGCGACATCTCACCGCACAACATCCTGATCGGCACGAACGGCGACGTAAAGCTCGTGGACTTCGGCGTGGCGCGCTCGGTCGGCCGCGTGAGCGAGGCCACTCGCGCCGGACAGCTCAAGGGCAAGTTCGGCTACATGTCGCCCGAGCAGGCGCGCGGCAAGGCGATCGACCGGCGAAGCGACCTCTTCGCGCTCGGGATCGTGCTGTTCGAGCTCACCACGAGCCGGCGCCTGTTTCGCGGGGAGAGCGACATCGAGACGCTCAAGCTCGTGATCTCGAGCCGCATCCCTCGTCCGAGCTCGTTCGACCCGAAGTATCCGCCGGAGCTCGAGCGCATCGTGTTGAAGGCGCTCGAGCGCGATCCGACGCTCCGTTACCAGACGGCCACCGAGCTCGAGAACGATCTCCGCAGCTACCTCAAGACAGAGCGCATCGTCATTCCGCAGAGCGGCATTGCGGGTCTGCTCAAGCGCGTCGTCGGCTCGCGCATCGAGCAGCGCAGGAAGGCCGTGCGTGGCGCGCTCAAGTCGATCGCGGCCGGAGTGAGCCTGGATCTCATCTCGAACGAGCCGGTATTCACCCCCACCGGCCGGGAGAAGGTCACGATTTCCGGTGTGAGCGTCGTGACCGGGACGGGCGCCTCGGGCATCTCGGGACACTCCACCGGTGGCTCGCGTGCGGCGCCGCCGAGCACCCGCTCGGTGTCGTACCCGGACATCGACCCGAATCGCGGAGTGGCCATCGTCGCCTACGCCGTCGGTGTGGCCGGAATCCTGATCGCGATCGCCGTCCTCTACCTGAACGCTCACTGATGCGGGCCTCCCCCGCTGTCCCGGCCTGTCGTACAGGGCTCAACCGTGGCATACCGCCACACCACCTCGGACCCGTAGTTAGAGTCTGCCGGTTCGGTAACCTTCGCGGCTTCGCTCTTTTTCGTCCGCGAGTCCAATGGGCTCGGATTTCCGCTGAACCGCAGGTCAGGGCCGATTCAGGGGGGGTGGAAGGGAGGCTCTAGCGGGGCTAGAACCGTCGGGAGGCAGGAGGTCCGCACGTCCCAGCAAGCGTCCATCCAGCGGCACGACGGCGCTCCCAGCGATGGGGAGACGTCGGCCCCGGCGCGCGCTGGGAAGATTCTCGTGGTGGACGACCAGCGCAACATGCGGACGACGCTCGCGCTGATGCTGCGGAGCGCGGGTTACGAGGTGGACGAGGCGGCGGACGGGGCCGAGGGGCGCGACCTGGGAGCCGGTG
>DASXWF010001036.1:0-6143 GCA_036503835.1 Polyangiaceae bacterium
GGAGAAGTCCAGCGTGTGAGCGTCAGTGGCCCCGCCGCCGGCACGCCGGCAGCCGCCTGCGTCGAATCCGCCCTTAAAAAGGCCCGGGTTCAGCCCTTCGCCGCTGATAGTTTCAGTTTGGCCGTCACGGTCAGGCCGTAAAGACGAAGGGCCCTCTCCCGAGCCACGGACTTTTGGCCGGGTTCCATTGACAAGCCGGGCCCTGCCGCACATAGTCCCGGCCCCTCATGGTCTCCTCCACGCGACAAACCGAACGGCGCCGCAACATTCGCGCTCGGAGCGCGGGTGCCGCACGCAAGCGTCTCGCGGCGCGCTCCGGTACTCCCAAGTTCCCCGTGCATCCCGACGGCTACGACGCGAAGGCGCCGGACGCGAGACCGAAGAAGGACGGCTGAGGCGATCGGCCTTCTAGCCAGACCACATCATGGCCAACCATCCCTCCGCTGAAAAACGCAACCGCCAGCGCGTCGTGCGCACCGAGCGCAATCGCGCGCTGAAGAGCTCGCTCCGTACCGCCGTGAAGAAGGCACGCTCCGCCGTGCACGCCGGCGACGGCTCGAAGGCCCAGCCGCTCGTCCTGCTCGCCGAGCGCGCGCTCGCCCGCGCCGCCAGCAAGGGCGTCCTCACGAAGAAGACCGCGGCGCGCGTCACCTCGCGCATCGCGAAGTCCGTCGCGAAGATCGCCAAGAAGAAGTAGTCGGGCCGCGGCGCCGTCGCGCGCTTCTGCCGCATTTCTTCGGATCGTTCGCGCGAGCCCTGCGAACCGCGACCGGGCGGGGTACGCTTCGAACGCCCGCGCATGAAGAGCTCCGAGCCGGCTTCCGAGGATCTGGAGCGCCTGATCGGCAGCACCGCCGGCGGGAAATACCGCGTCGAGCGCCTGATCGGCCGCGGCGGCATGGGCGCGGTGTTTCAGGCCACGAACGTCGCCATCGGCAAGCGCGTGGCGCTCAAGTTCCTGAATCGCGAGGCCGCGCAGGATCGCGATCGGGCCTTGCGCTTTCAGCGCGAGGCACAGGCCGCCGGCATGATCGAGAGCGAGCACATCGTCCAGGTCTTCGACGCGGGAACGAGCGACGACGGCCTGCCGTTCCTCGTGATGGAGCTCCTCCAGGGCGAAGACCTGCGCGCGCGCCTGCGCCGCGAAGGTGCGCTCGCGGTTCCGGACACGGTGACCATCACGCAACAAGTCTTGCGCGCCCTGGTCCGCGCGCACGCGGCGGGGATCGTCCATCGCGATCTGAAGCCCGACAACGTCTTTCTGTGCACGCGCGACGACGGCTCGCTGCTCGTCAAGCTCGTCGACTTCGGCATCTCCAAGCTCTCGCGCGGCAGCAAGTTCGAACGCCTCACGCGCCGCGGCACGGTGCTCGGCAGCGCCTACTACATGTCTCCGGAGCAGGCGCAGGCGAGCGACGACGTCGATCAGCGCGCCGACATCTTCGGGGTCGGGGCGATGTCGTTCGAGATGCTGGCGAGCAGGCCGCCGCATCTCGGACGCACGCTCGAGGCCGTGCTCGTCGCCATCTGCACGCAGGATGCGCCGGACGTGAGGGACCTCCGACCGGACACGCCGCCCGAGCTCGCGGAGGCCGTCGCGCGCGCGCTGTCCCGCGAGCGCGAGGCGCGCTTCGCCTCGGCGAGCGAGTTTCTCGAGGCGCTGGCACCGCCGGGCGGCTTCTCACGCTCGCGGCGGCGCCGGAAGGCGGTGCCGCGCACGCTGGTGGCCGGCGTGCTCGCCACGTTGCTCGGCTTCACGCTGACGGCGCTGCTCGTGTCGCGGCGAGCACCCCCGAGTCCGGACCCGAGCCCGAGCGGCGCGCGGGAAGAGCGACCGCTCGCGAACGCAGCATCCGCGCCGACGACTTCTCCGCCACCCGCCGCTCCGCAGGTGCTCCCCCTGGCGTCCGTCAAGGCGTCCGCGCTTCCGGCGAGCACCGCCAGCACGACGGCCGCGCGCAAGTCGGGTCATCCCGCCCCTGGAACCGGCGGCGCGCGCCCGGCCGAGCGCCGGCCGAAGCCGGGCCACGCCGGCTCGGGCGTCGCGAACTCGTTGCAGCTCAGCACGCGCGAGCCGTAGCTTCGATCGGCGCGAGCGAACTACAATGGCGGCCCATGCGCCTGCGGGCCGCCCTTCTTGCCATCGCGCTGGCGCTCGGCTCGACCCTTCCCGCGTTCCGCGCAAGAGCCCAACCCGCGCGGGCGGCGGATCCGACCGCGCAGGCGACCGAGCTTGCCCGGCGTCACTTCAAGAGCGGCGTGAAGCTCTACCAGGACGCCAACTACCCGGCGGCGCTCGCCGAGTTCGAAGCGGCCTACGCCGCGAAGCCGGGACCCGGTTCGCTTCAAAACGTCGCGCTCTGTCAAAAAGCGCTGTTCCGCTACGGCGAGGCGGCCGACACGCTCGGCAAGCTCTTGCGCCGGCACGACGCCGAACTCAGCGAGGGCGAGCGCTCGGCGGCTCGCCAGGCCAAGGCTGAGCTCGAGAACCTCGTCGGCGCGCTGCGGATTCGCGTCAAACCCGAGCAGGCGCAGGTCACGCTCGACGGCCGGCCGATCGGCGCCGCCGAACGCCTGAGCGCCGTGCGCGTCAACGTCGGTGAGCACGCCGTGGCGGCGGAGGCGCCCGGCTACGCGCCCGTCACCAAGAGCGTGCGGGTCGCGAGCGGACGCCAGGAGGTTCCGGTCGACATCGCCCTCGAGCCGGTCTCCGCGTTCCTGGAGGTGCGGGCCAGCGATCCCGGGGCAGCCATCGCGATCGACGGCAAACCGCTGGCGCTCGGCCAGTGGGTGGGAACGGTGAGCCCGGGCGACGAACACGTGGTGCAGGTGTATCGCTCCGGGTTCGAACCCTTCGAGCAACGCGTCAAACTCGAGCGCGGCCAGATGCTGGTGATCACGGGCAAGCTCGGTCCGCCGCGCCCGCCCGGGGAAGAAACGGGCGGCGAGCAGCCCACGCCCGGCGCGCTGCCGACCCCGCCGGTCCCGCCCAAACCCATCGGCTGGTACGTCCAGGGCACCCTCACCTTCTACGGAACCAACGCGAGGCCCTACGACTTCGACCTCAGCCGGGCCAAACAGGGCGCGGGCGGACTCGGCGCGCGCGCGGGATACCGCATCTGGCCGACGCTCGCGTTGGACGCTTTCGTGGAGCTCGGCCAACTCGCCGTGAAGGACGCTTGCGACGAGAACAGCCCGAGCGTCGCCGCGGAAGGGATCCAGTGCTCGGACTCCGACGCCGTCATCCGCGACTACGAGATTGGCTGGTTCCGGCTCGGACCGATTTTTCGATTGATGAACTCGGACGATCGCCTCCGGATCGCGGGCGGCCTCGGCACGGGCATCGTCGCGCACCGCTTCCACCTCGGAGCCTCGAAAGACGGCGAGTTCGGCGAGGCCGAGACCCAGGGTGTCGACCCGTATTTCCTGCTGGAGCTCGGGCTTTCGGCCAACTGGCGTCATGTCATTTTTGGCCTCGATCTCGTGGCAATCCTCGACGGGTCGCGGGGTCTCGATGCAGGAAATGAGAGCGCGTTCGAGGACTCCGGGCGCACGCTCGCCTTCCTCGGCGTCGGCGTGCGGGTCGGCTACAGCCAGTGGGCGCCCACTCGCTGAGCGACCGTTTGCCTCGTTCCCGAGCCCTGGGCTTGCGCTAGTGTTCCGGGCCGCAAGACGGAGACGGAGACGGAGACGAGATGAGCATCGACACTCGAGCAATCGAAACGCATTCGTCGGACAGCCGGCGCTTTTCACCACCGCCGGAGTTCAGCGCACGAGCCCGCATCGGCTCGTCCGAGCGCTACGCCGAGCTCTACAAAGAGAGCCTGGAGTCGCCGGAGACGTTCTGGGCGCGTGAAACGAGCGATCTCGTGTTTCGCACGCGCTGGAACACGCTGCGCGAGTACAAGCCTCCGTTCGTGAAGTGGTTCCTCGGCGCCACGCTGAACGTCACCGAGAGCTGCCTGGATCGCCACCTGAAAACGCCGCGCAAGGACGCGCGCGCCATCGTGTGGGAAAGCGAGCCGGGCGAGACGCGCACGCTCACGTACGCGGAGCTCCACCGCGAGGTGGTGAAGCTCACCGCCGCGCTGCGCGGCTTGGGCGTCGGCAAGGGCGACCGCGTCGCGATCTACATGGGCATGGTCCCCGAGGTGGTCGTCGCGATGCTGGCCTGCGCGCGCATCGGCGCGCCGCACACGGTGGTGTTCGGAGGCTTTGCCGCCGAATCGCTGCGGGATCGCATCAACGACTGCTCGGCGAAGGTGGTCTTGACGCAGGACGGCGGTTACCGTCGCGGCGGGATCGTCCCGCTGAAAGCGACCGTCGATCAGGCGCTGGCCGGCACGCCGAGCGTCGAGAAGGTGCTGGTGCTGAAGCGCGTCGGACCCGAAAAGGCGCCCATCACCCTCAGGCCAGGCCGCGATCTCGACTGGGCCGAGACCGTCGCGAGCGCCGATCCGGCCCGCGGCGAAGCCGAGATCGTGGACTCGGAGCACCCGCTCTTCATCCTCTACACCTCGGGTTCCACCGGGAAGCCGAAGGGCGTGCTGCACACGACCGCGGGCTACCTCGCCGGCGCCTACCTGACCTCGAAGTACGTCTTCGATCTGCGCGACGACGACGTCTACTTCTGCACCGCCGACGTGGGCTGGGTCACCGGCCACAGCTACATCGTGTACGGCCCGCTCGCGAACGGCGCGACTTGTCTCCTCTACGAAGGCGCTCCGAACCACCCGGACTGGGGACGCTTCTGGCAGATCATCGAGAAGCACAAGGTCACCATCCTCTACACGGCGCCGACCGCGATCCGCGCCTTCATCCGGCAGGGCACGGAGTGGCCGGCGAAGTCCGATCTCTCGAGCCTTCGTCTGCTCGGCAGCGTGGGCGAGCCGATCAACCCCGAGGCCTGGGTCTGGTACTACGAGAACATCGGGCGCAAGCGCTGCCCGGTCGTGGACACGTGGTGGCAGACGGAAACCGGCTCGATCCTCTTGACCACCTTGCCCGGCGCGCACGTGATGCAGCCCGGCGCAACGGGCCTTCCGTTCTTCGGGGTTCAGCCCGAAATCGTCACTGCGGACGGGAAAACCGTGCCTTCGGGTGGCGGACTCCTGGTGCTGAAGCGACCCTGGCCGAGCATGCTGCGCACGGTCTGGGGCGACGACGAGCGCTACGTCAAGCAGTACTTCCGGCCCCCGGGCGACGGCGGCGAGGACAAGCGCGACGTCCTCGACGTCTACTTCACGGGCGACGGCGCGCACCGCGACGCGGAGGGTTACTACCACGTGGTCGGCCGCATCGACGACGTGCTGAACGTCGCGGGTCATCGCATCGGCACCGCCGAGATCGAGAGCGCGCTCGTGTCGCATCGCGCCGTCGCGGAAGCTGCGGCCGTCGGTCGTCCCGACGATCTCAAGGGACAGGCGCTCGTCGCTTTCGTCACGCTGAAACCGGGCAACGATCCCGGCGACGCGATGAAGAAGGCGCTCGCCGAGCACGTCGCCAAGGAGATCGGGAAGTTCGCGCGCCCCGACGACATCCGCTTCGCCGACGGACTGCCGAAGACCCGCAGCGGCAAGATCATGCGGCGGCTCTTGAAGGACATCGCCGCCGGCCGCGAGACGCAGGGCGACGTGTCGACGCTGGAAGACCTGAACGTGCTCGCGAAGCTGCGCGGCGCCGAGGAGTGATCCGGCGACAAATCGCGGGAATCCTGGAGTCTCGCGGGCCGATTTGTCGGGCCGAGCGGTCCGCGCTAGCAAGCGCCTCCATGTGGCGACTTGCGTTCGGCGCGGACCTGCTCGGTTGCTTGGGTGTCGGTGTGGTGTGTGCGGCCTGCGGGGGTAGCGAGCCCGCCGCGAAGACGGCCGACGATCGGCCCGAGGTCAGCCGACAGGACGGACCGGCCGTCAGCGCTTCGAGCGAGATCGGCGGAATGAACGAGGACGCCGTGGACGAAGCCTTCCGCACGTCGCTGAAGAGCCTGCAGCGCTGCATCGACAAGGGCGCGACGCGCGTCGAGTTCCTCGGCGGCTCCGTGAACTTTTTCCTGAAGATCGACAGCCAGGGCAAGATCGATCGGGCGTACCTCGAGCATTCCACGATCGGGGACCGCGCGACCGAGCGCTGCATGCTCGACGCGC
>DASXWF010001037.1:0-1703 GCA_036503835.1 Polyangiaceae bacterium
GGCGCTCAACGCCATCGAGGCCGCCATCGCCGAGCGCGATCGCACGCGTGAGCCCGACACTCAGCTCTCCGTCGAGATCCTGATGCCGCGGCTGGTCTGGGCGGCGAGCCTGATCGTGCGGATGGCCGAGGAACGGCAGAAGCCCGATGCGGAGCGGGATCCGCAGTATCAGGCGCGGAAAATCCCCGATCTTCGGGACGAGCTCGACGCGCTCGACAAGCGCTATCACCCGAAGCTCGATCAGGCCCTCCTCACACTGGCTCTCGAGCGCGCTGCGCGTGCTCCCGCAACCGAGCAAACGCCCGCGCTGGCGCTGATCGCCGGCGCGAATCCGCGAGACCGCTATGGAATCGCCGGAGGCCCAGGTTCGGACTCGATCAAGAACGCCGTACGCAAGCTCTACGCGGGTACACGCCTGGCGGACGCGCGGCTACGCCGCAAGCTCTTCGACAAGGCGACCTCGGCCGAGCTCGCGAAGAGCACCGACAGTCTGATTCGACTCGCCCTGGCGCTCCGCCCGCTGCAGCGCGAGATCGAAGAGCGCGGCGATCGCTTCACCGGAAAGCTTCTCGTGCACGAGGCGGCGTACATGGCGGCGCTCCTGGCGCAGAAAGGCGGCCGCGTTCCGCCCGACGCGAACGGCACGTTGCGCCTGAGCTTCGGCGTCGTGAGGGGCCCCGAGAAGGGCGGGGGCGCGTTCACGTGGCTCTCGGAGGTGGTCGCGAAGAATACCGGGAAAGAGCCGTTCGACGCGCCGAAAGCGCTGCTCGACGCCGCCGCCGCCAGACGCTTCGGTCCCTACGCCGTCGAGCCCCAATCCGACGTGCCGGTCGACTTTCTCACCGACCTGCAGATCACGAACGGCAACTCGGGCTCGGCGACGCTCGACGCCGACGGGCGCCTGACCGGTCTCGCGTTCGACGGCACCTACGAGTCGGTCTCGTCCGACTGGGTCTTCTTGCCGAGCACCCGCAGCATTCACGTCGACGTGCGCTACCTCCTGTGGGTGCTCGACGCGGTCGCGAACGCCGACTGGCTCCTGGACGAGCTCGGCGTGAAGGCGCGCGTTCCCTAGCAGGACGTTGAAAGACGGCCCGGCTAGGAGCCCCGAATCCTCCCGCCCGCTGTCTCCTGCTCTGCCCGTCTCAGTTGGGTTGCCCGCCGAGATCGACCCCGACCGGCCGTTCGCAGAGCTGCCCGGAGAGATCGTTGCCACTCTGCACGAGATCGACGACGCATCCCTCGGCGCTGTACCGCAGCAGCTCGACGCCCACGCGCCCGAGCATCGACATCGACTCACTGTGCATCAAGAGCGCGGTGGTGGCCGACGGCTGCACGGCGAGCGTGCCCGTCTGCGTGAGGGTGCCCAGAAAGCCCATTTCGTAGTTTTCGAGCGGATCTTCGTCGTATTCGACGTGGATGCAGTATTGGAGCTCGTAGGTGAGGTCGACCTCGGTCGCGCCGTGCACGGGGTTCGAGGTGGCGACGCCGGAGACCCGCGCGCTGCCCCCACCCGGGCAGTCCGTGCGCGCGTCCTGCTCGCCCGCCGGCTTACCCTGGAGCGTCAGGTTGTAGATGAGCTTCGCGGTTTCGCGCAGCGCGCGCGTGGCGATGCCGTCCTGGCAGTGCTGCTCGCAAGGCGGCAGCGGCTCTTCCTCCTCGCTCGTGCAACCGAGCACGACCAGAGCGAGAGCGAAACACGT
>DASXWF010001038.1:0-2777 GCA_036503835.1 Polyangiaceae bacterium
AGGCCGCCGGCATCGAGAGCCGCGGCGTCTCCGACCACGGCTTCATCCACTCGGTCTACTTCCGCGACCCGAACGGCTACATCATCGAGCTCACCTCGAAGCTCCCGACCCACGACCGCGAAGTCGACCCCTCCCTGAACGGCGCCCGCGACATCCTGGCCCGCTGGCAGACCGAGAAGGCCAGCCGCTCGACGCCGTAGCGTTCTGCGAGGTGTGCTGATCGATTGGGCCGTCGCGAGAGCGGCCAGGTTTGACATCCGGAGGGCTTTGTTTAGCCGCCAAGAGCGCCAAGAGCGCCAAGAGCGCCAAGGCCGCCAGAGGATTTTGGGGGTTGGTTTCTCGGCTGGCGGCACTGCAGCAAACAATCAGCACGGAACGGTGCGCGCTCCCTTGCGCCGAGCGGTGATCTGCAATGCGTTCGTTCGCGCCCAGAAACCCTCAAATCCCCTTGGCGGCCTTGGCGCTCTTGGCGCTCTTGGCGGCCAAAAAGAACTCTGCAGTCGCCCGATCGGTCCCGCATCGCGACGGCGCTTGCAGTTCTACTTCGATCCGGGGTCGAAGTATGATCGGTAGCTGCCCCACTTCGAGTGCCAGTCGTGCAGGCGGTGCGGGGCGTTGCGGGCCCAGGGGGTCAGGGAGAAGGGGAGCGCGGTCTCGAACTGGAACCAGCAGGCGTTCTCCGAGTAGCGGTGGGGCTTGTCCGCTTCGGCGTCGGAGAGCGAGAAGGCACGCTCGACGCCGGCCGCGACGGGGCCGTGCGGCGTCATGCTCGGCGTGAGAAACAGGCAGCCGGGGACGAACATCGAACCCGGAGAGGAAACCTCACGCACGATGCCGTTGATCTCGGTCGTGGCGTTGCGGTGGAAGTAGGGCGGGCGGAAGGTGCCCTCGGTCGCGTCCCAGCGCGGCGGAAACACCACGAGATCGAGCGAGTGCGTGCCGCGCTCGTCGAGCGGCGCGGACAGGACCGTGTGGATCGAGGGATCGGGGTGGTCGACGCGCGTGTAACCCGCGGGGGTGAAGAGCGCGAGATCGTAGACGTAGGGGCAGTGGTTGCCGTGCCAGGCGACCACGTCGAAGGGCGAGTGATCTTGTCGGGCTTCGTAGAGCGCCCCGCCGAGCTTGGCGGCGATTCGATAGCCCGGCGCGAGACGGTCCTCGTGCCAGGCTGCCGGGGTCCGGAAATGGCGCGCCTCGGCCAGGCCGTTCGAGCCGATCGGCCCGCGTTCGGGCAGGCGAAAATGACGGCCGAAGACCTCCGCGACGTAGCCGCGCGCCGCCGCCTCGCGGAGCGCGACGCTGAAGCGCAGGCCGCGCGGCAGGAGCGCCACTTCGCCCGGACGCACGTCGAGCACGCCGAGCTCGGTGAGAATGCGCAGGGCGCCGAGCTCGGGCAGGAGCAGAAGCTCGCCGTCGGCGTCGTAGAACGCGCGCTCCTCCATGTTGCGGTTCGCTGCGTAGAGGTGCACGGCGTAGCCGCGCCGCAGCCGGGCCGAACCGGCGCCGCCGATCGTGACCAGGCCGTCCACGAAGTCGCACGCGGCGCTCGGCAGCGGTAGCGGCGAAAAACCGGTGAGGTTCGGCTCGGGTGGCTCGTCTTCGAAGTCGTCGCGGAACGTCGCGTGGGCGAGGGGCTCGAGGAGTCCCTGCTGTGCGGCCGGACGGATGCGGTAGGTCCAGGTGCGGAAGTTCTCCGCGCGCTCCGCGGTGAAGGCGGTCCCGCTCGTGAGCTCGGGATACAGGCGGTACGGTCCGACGCGCGGCGTGTTGCGGTCGTGGGGGAGCGCGCCCGGAAGTGCCTCGCTCGCGTGAACGTTGCCGAAACCCGCCGGCGGCACCGGCGCTTCGCTGCCGGCCAGCAGCGGGCGAGCCAGCACGCGCTGGCTCGCGTGAAGCGTATGCGAATCGCCTGGGGCCATCTCGAGCGAGACGGCACAGCCCGCGGCGCGCAGTACCTCCGCGCTGCGCAGCACGTCGCCCTCGCCGATGTAGGGATCGCCGCGACTCGCGCCGATCAGCACGCGCGTGGCGGGGCCGTCGCTCGGCGAAGGCGGTTCGCTGCCGGGCACGCCGATCAACGCACCCGACAGCGCCACGACGGCGTGGAGCTCGGGGCGCCTTTGCAGCAGAAAGTCGAGCGCGAGGCACGCTCCCTGGGAGAAGCCGAACAGCGAAACGTGCTTCGGGTCGGCGCTTCGCGTGACGCGCTCGAGCACGCTGCCGATCTCGGCGATCGCGATTTCGAGCGCCTTTCCGAGCTCCGCGCGCGGCGCGCTGTAGCGCGGCTGATACCAGACGCTGTCGGGAGCCTGGAGCGCGACGACGGCGACCGCGGAGTCGCTGCCCGTGATCTCGAGCACGCGTCCGAGCACGCTTTCGGCCGTGGCGCCGCGGCCGTGCAGGGCGATCACGACGTTGCGTGCCGCCGCGAAGGCGGGACCCCAGAGCGCGACGGGCTCGCGCAGGCCGAAGTCCTCGACGCGCACGGAAAGCGAGGGGCGGCGACCATGATACGCCGCGCGCAGGAGCTCGCGCGGCAGCTCGGGATCCTCGCGCTGCCAGGCGTCGAACGCGGCGTAGGCGACACCGAGCGCCCGGAGTGAGGTGGCCGCGCCGGCTCGCACGAGGAGGTCGAACAGGTACGCCTCGAGATCCGTCACGTGGATCCGGCGCTCGACCTCGGCGAGCGTCTCGGGCGATTCCGAGCGCAGGCGCTTCAGCGTGTGCGGCAGGAGCACGCTGTGGAGCGCGCCGTGCTCGAGATCGAACGCGCCCCC
>DASXWF010001039.1:0-7212 GCA_036503835.1 Polyangiaceae bacterium
CCATTGGACGCGCAGGCCGGCAGCACCGCGGGCAGCCGACTCTACGGCTTCTTCGCCGCGCCTGGCGCTCGCGTTCGGGCCCTCGTGGAACGCGCGAGCGCCGGGCTCGCCGAACCGTTCGACTACGTGCTGCGGACCGATTACGACCCGATCGCGGACCCTGACGGTGAGCAGCCCCTGCGGCGCTGCCGCGAAAGCGCTCAGCGCCGCTTGCCGCGGCGCCCGAGCGCTGCCGCCGGCGGTCGATCCGAACCGCGCGCCGGCGGTCGATCCGAGCGGCGCCCCGGGGGACGGTCCGAACGCCGCGCGGGCGGCCGATCGGAGCGCGGGCGGTCGAGCACGATGCCCGCCTCGCCCGCGAGCGCCTGAAGCTTCTTCAGCTCGTCGCGCAGGCGCGCGGCCGTCTCGAATTGCAGGTTTTCGGCGGCCGCGAACATCTCCTGGCGCAGCGCTTGAACGCGCTCTTGCAGCTCGCTCTCGTCCGAGCCGGGGCCGGACGACGCGGCGGCCGGCGTGGAGGAGCGGCGCGGCACCGCGTAGTAGTCGGTGGTTCCGCTCGCCGGGTTCATGTCGAAGATGGCGCGCTTGATCGTGGCCGGCGTGATGCCGTGCTCCGCGTTGTAGGCTTGCTGGAGCGCGCGCCGGCGGTCGGTCTCGCCGATCGCCTTCAGCATCGCGTCCGTATGGCGGTCGGCGTACATGATGACCTCGCCGTTGGCGTTGCGCGCCGCGCGCCCGATGGTCTGAATCAACGAGCGCGGGCTGCGCAAGAATCCTTCCTTGTCGGCGTCGAGGATGGCGACGAGGCTCACCTCCGGCAGATCGAGGCCCTCGCGCAAGAGGTTGATGCCGACCAGCACGTCGAACTCGCCGGCGCGCAGATCACGCAGGATCTCCACGCGCTCGAGCGTGTCGATGTCCGAGTGCAGGTAGCGCACGCGCACACCGAGCTCCGCGTAGTACTCGGTGAGATCCTCGGCCATGCGCTTGGTCAGCGTCGTCACGAGCACGCGCTCGGTGCGTTCGACGCGCTTTCTGATCTCGGCGAGCAGATCGTCGACCTGACCCGCCACCTTGCGCACGATGATCACCGGATCGACGAGTCCCGTCGGGCGGATCAACTGTTCCGCGATCTCGCCGCCCGTCTTGTCGAGCTCGTAGTCGCCGGGCGTCGCGGACACGAAGATCACGTGCCGCATGTGATTTTCCATCTCGTCGAACTTGAGCGGCCGGTTGTCGAGCGCGCTCGGCAGGCGGAATCCGTACTCGACGAGCGTCTCCTTGCGCGAGCGGTCGCCGCGGAACATCGCGCCGAGCTGCGGCACCGTCTGGTGCGACTCGTCGATCACCAACAAGAAATCCTCGGGGAAGTAGTCGATCAGCGTGGGCGGCGGCTCGCCGGGAGAGCGTCCCGAGAGGTGCCGCGAGTAGTTCTCGATGCCCTGCACGAAGCCCATCTGCTCGAGCATCTCGAGATCGTACGAGGTGCGCTGCTGGATGCGCTGCTTCTCGAGGAAGCGGCCCGATTTGTCGTACACTTCGAGCCGCTCGCGCAGCTCCACGCGGATGCCCTCGATCGAGCGGTTCAGCTGCTGGCGCGGGGTGACGTAGTGCGAGCCGGGGTATACCGCGTAGCGCTCGAGCGAGCCGAGCACGCGCCCGCGCAGGGGGTCGACCTCGCTGATCGAGTCGACCTCGTCGCCGAAGAATTCCACACGAATCGCCAGCGCCTCTTCGTAGGCCGGAAAGATCTCGACCACGTCGCCGCGCACCCGGAAGGTGCCGCGGTGAAAGTCGGTGTCGTTGCGTTCGTATTGGATGTCGACGAGCCGGCGCAGGAGCTCGTCGCGCCGGAGCTCCTCGCCCTTCACGATCTCGATCAACAAACCCGAGTACGTCTCCGCCGAACCGATACCGTAGATGCAGCTCACGCTGGCGACGATGATCACGTCCTCACGCGAGAGCAGCGCGTGCGTCGCCGCGTGGCGCATGCGATCGATCTGGTCGTTGATGATCGCGTCCTTCTCGATGAAGGTGTCGGTGGTCGGGATGTACGCTTCCGGCTGGTAGTAGTCGTAGTAGCTGACGAAAAAGGCGACGGCCGCCTCCGGGAACAGATCGCGCATCTCGGCGTAGAGCTGGGCCGCCAGCGTTTTGTTGGGCGCGATGATCAGGGTCGGCCGGCCGTAGTCACGGATCACGTTCGCGATCGTGAACGTCTTGCCGCTGCCGGTGATGCCGAGCAGGGTCTGATACCGGCGGCCCTCGCGCAGGCCCTGGTTCAGGGCCTCGATCGCCCGCGGCTGATCACCCTTGGGCTCGAACTCGCTCCGAAGTTTGAACGTGGCCCTGGGACCTGCCATGGCGGGGGATCGCAAGTGTCCCCACGGTTTTCGACCGCTGACAAGGGACTCAGGGAAACTCCGCGACTTCCGGCAGGCCCGTAGCGTCCGGTAGGCCGAGCGCGACGTTCAGCGCCTGGACCGCCTGGGCGGAAGCGCCTTTCGCGAGATTGTCGATGGCGCCCATGGCGATCAACGTTCCCGTCCGCCGATCGAGCGCATACGCCACATGGGCCCGCGCAGAACCGCGGACCCAGAGCGTGTCGGGGAGGATCCCCGCCGGGAGCACGCTGACGAGACCCTCCTTGTACAGCTCGCTCGCGGCGTTCCGGCAGTCGTCGTCGGTCACGCCGGGGGCGGCCTTCGCGTATGCCATGCACAAAATGCCCCGGGTCATCGGCGCGAGCTGCGGCGTGAACACGACCTTCAGCTCCTTGCCCGCCGCCAGCGACAGCTCCTGTTCGATCTCCGGCAAGTGGCGGTGCGCGCCGGCGATCTTGTACGGGCGAATGCCTTCCGCCGCTTCCGGGAGGTGGGAGGAGGGGCCCGGGCTCCGTCCGGCGCCGCTCACGCCGCTCTTCGCGTCGAGGATGATGCCGTCGCTCGCGACGAGCCCGCCGCGGAGCAGGGGCGAAAGGGGCAGGATGGCGCTCGTCGGGTAGCAGCCGGGCGACGCGATCAGGCGCGCGCCGGCGAGCTCCTTCCTGTGGAGCTCGGGGAGGCCGTACACGGCTTTCGGCAAGAGCTCGGGCGCGGGGTGCTTGCCATAGGTGCGCTCGTAGGTCGCGTGATCCTTCAGCCGAAAGTCGGCGGACAGATCGACGACGCGCACGCCCGCTTCGTAGAGCGCCTTGCCCGCGGTCGCGCTCGCCGCGTGCGGCAGGCACAGAAATGCCACGTCCACGCGCTTCGCGAGCTCGCCCGCGGCTTCGGGCGAGAAGCTCTCGAGCACGCGCTCGCCGAGGTTTCGCACGCCGAAGGTCGAAGGCACGACTTCGCCGAGCTTTTTCCCGGCGTTGTCGCGCGCGATCACGACCTCGAGCTGTAGCTCCGGGTGGCGGTGGACCAGGCGCAAGAGCTCGGCACCGGTGTAGCCGGCCGCGCCCACGATGGCAGTGCGCAACATGGAATCGAGCGTAGCAGCAACGCCCGCGCGCGCGAGCGCTCGGGCGTCGTGCCTACGCGAAGAAGTTCGAGGTCGCCCGAAGCGTCAGCGCTTCGAGTACTGGAAGCGCTTGCGTGCGCCCGCCTGACCGTACTTCTTACGTTCCTTCTTGCGGTCGTCGCGGGTGAGGAAGCCGGCGCGCTTCAGCGTGCGGCGGCGCTCGGGATCCTCGCGGGTGAGGGCGCGCGCGATGCCGTGACGGAGCGCGTCGGCCTGCGAGCTGTGCCCGCCGCCGGCGACCGTGGCGCGCACGTCGTACTTGTCGATGAGCTCGAGCAGCTCGAGCGACTGACGGGCGACCATGCGCGAGGTCTCGCGCTCGAAGTACTCGTCCGCGCTCGTGCCGTTGACGAGAAAGTTACCCTGCCCGGCGGTGATCCAAACGCGAGCGACGGCGGTCTTGCGCTTGCCAGTTGCGTAAGTTTGAGCTTCGGTCATGGAGATCTCGGTAATCCTCGAAGGAGCTTAGAGCTTGAGCGTTTCCGGCTTCTGCGCCTGGTGGGGGTGGCTGCCGTCACCGTAGACGTGGAGCTTGCCGATCATCTGCCGGCCGAGCACGTTCTTGGGCAGCATGCCCTTGACCGCGATCTCGATCGGACGGTTCGGGTGGCGCACGATCAGGTGGCGGAAGCTCTCCGAGCGGATGGCGCCGGGGTAGCCGCTGTGCGTGTAGTACTTCTTGTCGGACGCCTTCTTGCCGGTGACCTTCACCTGGCTCGCGTTCACGACGACGACGAAGTCGCCCGTGTCCACGTGCGGCGTGAAGTTCGGCTTGTGCTTGCCGCGCAGGATCTGCGCGACGCGCGAGGCGAGGCGTCCGAGCGGCTGATCCTTGGCGTCGACCACCCACCACTTGCGGGTGGCGGCGGCTTCTAGCGGTTTCGCGGAGCTGGTCTGCATGAACGTTACACTCGGAGGAAGGTCGGAAATCCCGTTGCCGGTCGCCCCCCCGGAGGAGGTCCGCGAGGGCTTTTCGGGCCGCGATCCCGGCGGCCGTCAGGCCGACAGGTCCATTGCGGGCGCGAACCTTTAGCGTCCAGCGGCACAACCGTCAACCCTGGCGGGTTTCTCGCGCAAATGCAGGCTTCTCCGCGGCCGAAGGCGGTTTCGCACCCTCTGGTAAACTGGTGCGTCGCGGGATGGCCCAGCTCCAGCAAAACCGGCTCCTCGAGCGCCTCGTCGCCGAAAAGCTCATCACGGCGGAGCACCAGGAGGCGGTGCTCAACGTCATCGCGCGCACGGGGGATCGGGTGGAGGAGGCGCTGCTCGAGCTCAAGGCGATCGAGGAGGTGGCGCTGCTCAAGTTCCTCGCGGCCGCGCACAAGACGCGCTTCGTCTCGACCGAGAAGCTCAGCAAGGCGGAAATCGATCCGACGACGCTCGCGAAGGTGCCGCGCAAGCTCGCCGAGCGCGCGTCGGTGTTTCCGGTGCTCTACGATCCGCAGACCGGCACGCTCAGCGTCGTGATGCCCGATCCCGGCGACATCCAGGCGCTGAACGACGTGCAGGTCGCTTCGGGCGTGAAAGAAGTGCGAGGCTTCGTGGGACGGCCGCGCGCCATCAAGGCCGCCATCGGCAAGTCGTACCTCGGCGACATTCACGCCTTCGCGGCGCTCGATCGCGACGCGCACGCGCAGTTCACCAGCATGCTCGACGTGTTCGAGCGCAACCTGGTGAGCGAGGAAAGCCTCACCATGTCGCTCGCGCGCGAGGCCACGACCGGCGAGCGCGTGATCAGCGGCGCCGATCTCGAAGAGGCGGGCAAAGCCGCTCCCGCGCGCGGGCGCCGCGGTCTCGACGATTCGTACCTCGAGACCGTGAACGTGCTCATCACCCTGCTCGAAAACTCGCGCGCCGAGCTGCGCGGCCACTCCGCGCAGGTGGCGCGCCTGATGCGCCGCATCTCCGAGCGCATCGGCGTGTCCGATTTCGTGCTCGGCGCGCACCAGCTCGCCTCCTACATCCACGATCTCGGCAAGATGGGCGCGTACCACCTGACGGCGCTGAACGTCTCGGAGTACGAGGGGCACCGCACCTCCGCCGAGAAGCAGTACTCCGCGCCGCTGCAGATGCTCGAGGCCGCGCACCTTCCGGCCGAAGCGGCGCAGAGCGTCGAGCACATGTACGAGCGCTACGACGGCAAGGGCTTTCCCGAGAAGCTCGCCGGCAAGGAGATCCCGATCGGCGCGCGCCTGCTCGCGATCGCCGACACGTACGCCGATCTCACGCAGAACTCGCGCAACCCCTATCGGAAGACCCTGCGCCCCGCGCAGGCCTGCGAGGTCCTGCAAAAGTACAAGGGTACGGTCTTCGATCCGAACCTGGTCGACATCTTCAAGCAGACCGTGACGGGGGAGGAGCTCAAGGAGCGACTGCTCGCGAACCGCCACCGCGCCCTCGTGGTCGATCCCGATCCGGAGGAGACGACGGTGCTCGAGCTCCGTCTGATGGAGCAGGGGTTCGAGGTGCAGCAAGCGCGCTCGGCCGAGCAGGCGCTCAAGCTGCTCGAGAAGGGGGAGGTCGAGATCGTGATCAGCGAGACCAAGCTCGAGCAGAGCACCGACGGGTTCAAGCTGCTCGAGCTCGCGCGCAAGGCGGAGTGGGGGCGCTCGATGCCCTGGGTGTTCGTGACCGGCAAGGCGGCCGGCGCCGACGCGCAGCGCGCCTTCGACCTCGGCGCGGCGGACTTCCTGGTCAAGCCGGTGAGCGCCGACCTGCTCGTGGCGAAGCTGCGTCAGATCATCGAACGCGAGGCGACGCGCGGCGGGGTCAAGCGCGGCGTGTCCGGCTCGCTTTCCGAGATGGGACTACCGGACATGGTTCAGGTGCTCTGGCACGGCCGGAAGACCGGTGCGTTGAGGATCCGCTCCGCGGGGGGCGCGGGCGAGATCCACTTCGTGAACGGCTCGGTCTACAACGCCTTGTTCGGAAACCTGCGCGGGGAAGAGGCCTTCTACGCGATGCTGGGACTTTCCCAGGGCGACTTCGTGCTCGACCCGAATTTCATCGCGCCCCAGCAGCTCTTCCAGCAAAGCCCCGAAGCTTTGCTGCTGGAAGGGATGCGGCGGCTGGACGAGGCACAAAGATAGGGTTATCTTGAACTTTCGCGACGCCTCGCGACGGGTTTTCCGCCGGTGTCCAGGGTGCCTCCGCCAGTCCTCGGCTTCAACAACAACGTCCGCCACCGCGGCCGTATTTTCCACATTCAGACCGAGGACTCCGGGGTGCGCTTCGCTCGCATCGTCACCCACCTCTTCGCGGACGGCGGTCGCATCATCAAGACCACGAAGACGGACTACACCGAGCACCTCGAGAAGTCCGACGTGGCGCGCACCGTGCGCGCGCTCATGAAGGAGCAGCACCGCGCGATGTTCGCCGCGCTCCGGGCGGGCGACCTCGACGGGCTGCTCGAGCGCGCCATCGGTCCGCTCTCGGACACCCCGCCGGCCGCACGCGCCTCGCGCCGCCCGGAAAGCGTGCGGCCTCCGCGTTCGGCTGCGCCTTCGGAACGGCCGCGCCGCAATCGCTCGCCGCTCTCGAACCCCGCGCTGCGCGGGGTGGCGCAGTCCGTCTCGCCCCCCACCGCCGACGCGTTCGATTTCGAGATCAGCGGGCTCGACAAGCTGCCGATGGCCGCGCCGCGTTCGCCTTCGACGCGGCCGCCGCGCAAGAGCAATCCGACGCGGCGCAGCGCCCGGCCGCCGC
>DASXWF010001040.1:0-2610 GCA_036503835.1 Polyangiaceae bacterium
TGTCCGTCGTCGCCATCATCTCGACGCGCAGCTCGTTCTGGTTGGTGAGCGTGTAGGTCGTCTGCGCGGTCACCGTGCCGGGGTAGCCCTCCTCGCCGTCCTTCGAAACGTAGCGAAAGCGCAGGGACGGCCCGTCCGGGGTCTCGATCGCCTCCGTGTCCCAGACGACCTTGTCCCAGCCCTTGGGGCCACCGTGAAGGTGGTGGGGGCCGTCGTTCGCCCCGAGCTGGTACTCCTTCCCGCCGAGCTTGAACTTCGCGCCGCGGATGCGGTTGGCGACGCGGCCCACCGTCACGCCGAAGAAGGGATTCTTGCCGTTCGTGTATCCCTCGAGGGTTTCGAACCCGAGCACTACGTCCGCGAGCTTGCCTGTCCGGTCCGGGACGTGGAGCTCGGTGATGGCGGCGCCGTAGTTGATGGCCTTGAGAACCAGGCCCTTCTCGTTGATGAGCGTGAACAGAGTGACGTCCTTTCCGTCGGCCTGGCCGAACGGGGCTTTGGCGATCGTGGCCTTGGGGGCCGGGGCGGGAACCACGGCCGGAGCCACGGCGGCTGGGGGCGGAGCCGCCGCGGGCGGCAGAGCGCTCGTGACCGGCGCCTCGGCCGGAGGCGTGAGCTCGGCCTGTGGGCAAGTGCAGGACAGGGTCGAGAGCAGCGAAAACGCCACGAAGAGCCTGGTTGGGACCGCGCCGAACGCCATGAACGCCATGAATTCCCCTTGCGACCGAATCGGATCAGAAATTGCCGTCGGCGCTCCCCCCTACCCGAGGGCGCTCGAAGGGGCAAACGGAACGACGCGCAGGGTCCGCCGGCAAGAACGGCCTATTTCCGCGCCTCGAAGTTCCGGCGAAGTTTCTGCTACTCTGACGGCTCCGCATGATCGTCGTGATGGAGTCCGGGGCGACCGACCCGGCGATCGAGAGCGTCATTGCCTTTTTGGTGTCGGCGGGGTTCGACGTGCACCGGTCGAGCGGCGTCGCGCGCACGATCCTCGGCGTCGTCGGCGACGTGACCGAGAACGACGTGCACGTCGTCCGCGAGCTCGAAGGCGTGGCCCAGGTCATGCGCGTGACCGAGCCGTACCGGCTCGCGTCGCGCCGCTTCCGCCAGCGAAGCACGGTGGTCGAAGGTCCGTGGGGCACCATCGGCGGAGAGCGGCCGTGGATCGCCATCGAGCCGATCGGCCCCGGCCGCCGCGAGCCGGCGTCGCGCCCGATCCAGCCCGACGACGGCCCGTCGGGTCCGCCCTCGACCGAGCTTCCGTATCAGGTCGCCGCCGGGCGGCCGTTCGACGCAGCCGTCACGCGCTCGCACCTCGCGCAGGAGAACGTCGGCGCGCTCGCGTGCCTGTCGCTGCACCCGCAGCCGTCCGCGCAGCGCATCCCGGTGCGCTTCATCGAGCGCCCGCCGAGCGCCGGCGCAAACGTGTGGATCGGCGCCGCGGAGCGCGAGCTCGAGCGCGCGGAGTGCCAGGTGGTCTTGCTCGAGGCGGGCGGCGAGTACCCGAGCGGGGCGCGCACGCTGGAGGTCGCGGCGATCGCGCGCGCCAAGCTGCGCACGCACCTGCCGATCGTCGTCGACGTGCCGAGCATCGCCGAGCGCGCCTGCTACTCGGCGGCCGTCGCGTGCGCGGCCATCGCCGCGGGCGCGGACGGCGTCGTGTTGCGCGTGTGGGTGGGACGCGAGGGCGAGGTGCCGCGAGTACCGGCCACGTTGCCCTGGCGGGAAGCGATGGAGCTCGCCGAGCGCGTCCGAGCCGTCGCGGCTGCGGTCCGGCGATGAACGCGCTCGTGATCGGGCTCGGCCTGATCGGCGGATCGTTCGCGCTCGCGCTGCGTGACCTCGAGCCCGCGACGCGCGTCACCGGCGTCGACCTGCGCGCGGTGCTGGATCGCGCGCTCGCGCGGGGCGCGGTCGATCACGCGATCGAGCTCGACGATACGGCCGCCATCGAGCGCGCCTGCGCCGACGCGGATCTCGTGTTCCTCTCGGCGCCGGTCGTCGCGATTCGCGCGATGCTGCCGGGCGTGCTCGCGCGCGCCCGCGTGGTCACCGACTGCGGCTCCACCAAGCGCGCGATCGTCGAGCATGCTCGGAGCTCGGCGCGCTTCGGGCGCTTCGTCCCAGGCCATCCCATGGCGGGCGCGCCCGACGGCGGGATCGATCTCGCCGACGCGAACTTGTTTCGCGGACGGCGCTGGTTGCTCTGTCCCGAGGGTTCCGACGCGGACGCTGCGAGCTTCGTCGAGACGCTCGTGACGCGCCTCGGCGCGACGCCGCTCCGCATCGGCATCGACGATCACGATCGCGCGGTGGCGTTGACCAGTCACGTCGTACAGGTCGTGACGAGCGCGCTCGCCGCGGTGGCCGAGGAGTCCGGCGCGGAGCTCGCCGCCGGCCCCGCTTTCGAGCGGGCGACGCGCGGTGCGGGCGGCCCCGAGGAAATCTGGGGCGACATCCTCTCCACGAACGCCGATGCGGTCGCCGCCGGCATCGCCGCCGTCACGCGGGAGTTGAGCCTCGTGGAGGCGGGCCTCCGGCTCCCGAAACCCGACACCGGCCCCGCGCGAGCACTGCTCGCCCGTGCACGTCGGCTGCGAAAAGGCTGAA
>DASXWF010001041.1:0-3075 GCA_036503835.1 Polyangiaceae bacterium
TCCGCGGCGCTCGGCGTGGCCATCGCCCGCGCCGTGCTCGAGGCGGCGGCGCCGGGGCAGCCGCTGGAACGAGCCCGGGTGCTCGAGGCCGCGGGCGCCTGGGAGCGCGTCTTTCACGGCAACCCTTCCGGGATCGACGCCGCGGCGGCCGAAGGCGGCGGCTGCATCCGCTTCACGCGGGAGGACGGACCGGAGGACGTGCCGCTCGCGCGCACCTTGCCGCTCGCGATCGCGATCGCCGGTCCGCCCGCGAGCACGCGCGCGATGGTCGAAGGCGTGGCGCGCCTCGCCGAACGCCGGCCCGATTCGTTCGCGAAGACGATCGCGGGCATCACGTCGCTCGTGGACAACGCGCGGCTCTGCATCGAGGCGGGCGACCTGCCCGGGCTCGGGAAGTTGATGGACCTGAATCAGATGCTGCTCGCGGGGTTGATGGTGTCGAGCGAGGGCATCGAAGGAGCCTGTGCTTCCGCCCGGCAGGCCGGCGCCCTCGGCGCCAAGCTCACGGGCGCCGGCGGCGGCGGCGCGGTCGTCGCCCTCGCCGATCTCGATCCGGAGCCGGTGCTCGCGGCCTGGCGCGCGGCGGGCCTTGCCTGCTTCGCCGCGGAAGTGCGGGCGGGAGGCACACCGTCATGAGCACCGCCGGAGAAGCACGCGCCGTCGCGCACGCCAACATCGCGCTCGCCAAGTACTGGGGCAAGCTCGACGAGGTCGAGAACCTGCCCGCCGTGCCGAGCCTTTCGCTGACGCTCGCCGGGCTCTCCACGACGACGCTCGTGCGCCTCGATCCGGGCGCGAGCGAGGACTCGCTCGTGCTCGACGGCCGCGCGGAGACCGGTAAGGCGCGCGAGCGCGCCACGCGGCTCCTCTCCGAGGTGCGGCGGCGTGCCGGCTCGTCCGTGTACGCGCGCGTCGAATCGTCGAACGATTTCCCGACCGCGTCGGGGCTGGCCTCGAGCGCATCCGGCTTCGCCGCGCTCGCGCTCGCGGCGAGCTCGGCGTACGCGCTCGATCTCGTTCCGGCCGAGGTGAGCTCGCTCGCTCGCCGTTCCTCGGCGTCCGCGGCGCGCTCCGTGTACGGGGGTTACGTCGAGCTCGGCGCGGGGGCGCGTTCGGCGTCGCCGGTCCTGTCCGGCGAGGCGTGGCCGCTCCGGATGGTGATCGCCGTCACGGCGAGCGGGCCGAAGAGCATCGGATCGACCTCGGGCATGCAACGTACGCGCGACACGAGCCCGTACTACGCGGCGTGGGTCGAGCACGCGCCGCGACGCTTCGAGGAGGCACGCGCCGCGCTCCTTGCGCGCGACTTCGAGACGCTCGGGGCGGCGGTCGAGCAGAGCGCGCTCATGATGCACGCTTCGATGCTCGCGGCGCGACCTTCGATCCAGTACTTCACGCCGGCCACGCTGCGCGTGATGGCCGAGGTGCGGGCGCTGCGGAACGGCGGGGTGCCCGCGTTCTTCACGATGGACGCCGGGCCGCACGTGAAGGTGCTGTGCGAGCCCGCGAGCGCGGCGGCCGTCGAGCAAGCGCTCGCTCAGCTCGAGGGCGTCGAGCGCCTGATCGTGACCGGGCCCGGGCCGGACGCGCGCTGCCTGGAGCCGCGGTGAGGGCGCGCGCGCCCGGAAAGATCGTGATCTCCGGCGCCTACGCCGTGCTCGAGGGCGCGCCGGCGATCGTGAGCGCGGTCGACCGCTTCGTGCTCGCCGACGCGGCGCGGCCGGCCGCGTTCGTGACGCCCGAGGTGCGCGCCGCGCTCGGCGAGGCCGCCGCGCCCTGGTTCGACGCGTCCGCGCTGCGCGAGGGCGACCGCAAGCTCGGTCTCGGTTCGAGCGCGGCGATCCTGGTCGCTTCGCTCGCGGCGCGGATCGTGGCGGAGCGCGGGGCCGTGAGCGATCGCGAGCTCTGCGAGGCCGTCGCGGCCACGGCGTTTCGCGCGCACGCCGTCGCTCAGCACGGCGGGAGCGGCGTCGACGTGGCGGCCGCGAGCTACGGAGGCACCTTCGTGTTCCGGCGCGCGGCCCCCGAGGCTGCCGAGGCGCACGCGTTGCCCGGCGGTCTCCACGTCGAGATCTGGTGGAGCGGCGCAGAAGCGTCGACGCGCGAGCTCGTGGCCCGCGTCTTCGCGCTGCGCGAGCACGACGCGGCGGCCTTTGCGCGCCTGCTCGGCGCGCAGGCGGAAGCGGCGGAAGCGGCGGAGCGCGCGCTCCGCTCCGCCGACGCGCGCGCGCTCGTCGCCGCGCTCGCGGCGCAACGCCGGGTGCTCGACGCGCTCGGGAAGGCCGCGGGCGCTCCGATCGTCACCGACTCCGCGCGGGAGCTGGCCGAGCTCGCGGAGCGCGACGGCTCCGCGGCGCTGCCCGCGGGTGCCGGCGGCGGAGACGTAGTGATCTTCGCCGGTTGCGCGCCCGCCGCGGCGGCCTTTCGCGAGCTCGCCGCGCTGCGTGGCTACCGGCACATCGCGCTGGCGCTCGGCGCGCGCGGCGTTCACGCTGTGTCGGAAGGAGCGTCATGAAGGGCGACGGATCGCTCATCCCGGGTTTCTATCGGCTCTCGATCGAGGAGCGCCGCGCGCTCGTGTGCGCTCGCTCCGGCGTCGATCCGGCCGCGCTCGAGCGCGCGCTCGAGGGGGGCGGCCTCGACAGCCACAAGGCCGACAAGGTGGTCGAGAACGTGCTCGGAACCTACGGCCTGCCCTTCGGCGTGGCGCTGAATTTCCGCGTGAACGGCCGCGACCACCTGGTGCCGATGGTGGTGGAGGAGCCGAGCGTCATCGCCGCGGCTTCGAACGCCGCGCGCATGGTGCGGGCGAGCGGCGGCTTCCACGCCGAGGTCTCCGAGTCGCTGATGACCGGTCAGATTCAGCTCTGCGACGTGCCGGAGCCGCGCTCCGCCGTCGTGCGGCTGGAGAACGCCGCGGAAAAACTGCTCGAGCTCGCGCGCGCGGCCGTGCCGAACCTGCTCGCGCGCGGCGGCGGTCCGCGCGAAATCGCGGTGCGCGAGCTCGGCGGCGGCTGTCTCGTGGTGCACGTGTACGTCGACTGCCGGGACGCGATGGGGGCAAACCTGGTGAAC
>DASXWF010001042.1:0-3383 GCA_036503835.1 Polyangiaceae bacterium
ACAGCCTCGCCGACCTGGTCGCGACCGCCGAGGCGGGCGTCGCGCTCGTGCACGGACCGCGTTGCGCCACGGCGAGCGGCGTCGCGTGGACGAAGGATCTACTGGTCACCGCCGCGCATGCGCTCGACCGCGAGCGCGGCATCGAGGTCACCCTCGCTTCGGGGCGAAGGGAGGCGACGCTGGTCGGCGCCGACGACTCGAGCAATCTCGCGGTGCTGCGCGTGGAGAGCGAGCTCGCGCCGCTACCGCACGCGGACGCAGCGCGCCTGCGCGCCGGTGAGCTGGCGCTCGCGGTCTCGCGCGGCTCGCGGGGGCTCAAGGCACGGCTCGGGGTGGTAGCGCGAGTGGGCGGACAGTGGCGGCTTCCCGGCGGGCTGCTCGTCGAACGCTACGTCGAAAGCGATTTTTCGCCCGCTCCCGGGCTGTCCGGGAGCGCCCTCGTCAGCGCCGCCGGCGAGCTCGTGGGCGTGAACGTGGCCGGGCTCGTGCGCGGGAGTCTCGTGACCTTGCCCGCCGCGACGGTGCACACGATCGTCGGAGCCATCGCGGAGCACGGCCGCGTGCGGCGCGCGCGGCTCGGAGCTGCGCTCGAGCGCGTGGAGCTGCCGCGCACGCTGGCCGGCGAGCTCGGACAGCGGCACGGATTGCTGGTGCTGTCGGTGCTGGAAGGCGGACCTGCGGAGCGCGCCGGGCTCTCGCTCGGCGACGCGATCGTCGCGCTCGGCGGCGCTTCCGTGGAGAGGGTCGACGAGTTGCAGGCGCTGCTCACGGAGCAAGCCATCGACGTGCCGGTCGACGTGAAGCTCGTGCGCGCCGGGAGCGTACTCACGCTCGGCGTCACTCCGGAGGCACGCTGACGCCATGAACGCGCTTGCCTCGCTCTCCGAGTCCATCGAGCGGGTCGTCCGCGAAGCCTCTCCGGGTGTCGTCGCCGTCGAGCACGGGCGCGGACAGGGCAGCGGGATCGTGATCGCTTCGGACGGGTACGTGCTCACGAACTCGCACGTCGTGCGCGGCGCGCGCGAGCTCGCCGTCCGCATGGCGGTGGACGAGCGAGCGCGCGCCGAGGTCGTGGGTGACGATCCCCCGAGCGATCTCGCGCTCTTGCGAGTCGAGGCCCGCGGCCTGCCGAGCCTCTCGTTGCTCGAGGAGCGCCGGCTGCGCGTCGGACAGCTGGTGCTCGCCATCGGCAATCCGCTGCGCTTCGACCGGTCGGTGAGCCTCGGCGTCGTGAGCGCGCTCGATCGCACGCTGCCGGCGGGGCGTGGCAGGCCGCTCGAAGGGCTGGTGCAAACGGACGCGGCCATCAACCCGGGAAGTTCGGGCGGACCGCTGCTCGACGCGAACGGCGTCGCGGTGGGGATCACGACGGCGGTGATCCCGATGGCGCGCGGCCTCGGGTTCGCGATCCCGGCGCACACGGCGAGCTGGGTCGTGGCCGTGCTCCTGAGCCAGGGTCGGGTCGAGCGGCCGTTGCTCGGCGTGGCCGCCCGGGGCTTCGAGCTCTCCGCCGCTCGGTCCGCGGAGCTCGGGCAGCAGCGCGCCGTGCTCGTGCTCGAGGTCACGCGCGGCGAGCCCGCCGAACGGGCGGGGCTCCGCGAGCACGACCTTCTGCTCACGGCGAACGGCATGCCCGTCGCGAGCGTCGACGATCTCGTGCGCACGATGGTGCTCGGCAAGGGCGGCGAGCTCACGCTCGAGGTCGCGCGCGGCGAGCGGCGGCATCGACTCTCGGTGACGCCGCGCCCGGTGCGAGAAGCCGCGTGAGCCCGGGCGATCGCTTTGCCGCTCGTTCGGGCCGCTGTAGAACGTCGGCGCCATGGTCCTCCCGAGCTACGCGAGCGTCGCCAAACTCATCGATCACGCCCTGCTCAAGCCCACGCTGACGACGAGCGAGCTCCGAGCCGGCTGCGAGCTCGCCGTCCGCTACGACGTGGCCAGCGTCTGTATCGTGCCGTACGCGCTGCCGCTGTGCGTGGAGGTGCTGGCGGGAAGCAGCGTGCTGCCGAGCACGACCATCGGCTTCCCTCACGGCGCGGAGCACAGCCGCGTGAAGGCGCGGGAAGCCGAGCAGGCGCTCTCCGACGGCGCGCGCGAGCTCGACATGGTCGTCAACGTCGGGGCCGTATTGAGCGGTGATTTCGACGCGGTGCGCGCGGACATCCAGGCCGTGCTCGAGCCCACGCGCGCCCGCGGCCAAAAGCTCAAGGTCATCTTCGAGACCTGCTACCTCGACACGGCCCAGAAGCTCAGGCTCTGCGAGATCTGCGGCGAACTTGCGGTCGATTGGGTCAAGACGTCCACCGGCTTCGGACCGAGGGGCGCGACGGTCGAGGACGTGACGCTGCTCCGGCGCCATTCCCCGCGACACGTCGCGGTCAAGGCCTCGGGCGGAGTGCAGAATCTCGACCTCTTGTTGGAGCTTCGAGCTGCCGGCGCCAACCGCATCGGTGCGAGCCGCACCGCCGAAATCCTCGACGACCTCGAGCGACGGCGGCGAGTCACCTGAGCGCGCGGCAAGCCGGAGCGCCGCCCGGTCGACCGTCGTGCACGACGCAGAGCGCTCCGTCGAGCGGCAGGAGCGCCTCGGGCGCGAGCTCGTCATGGTTCGGCACGCTGCCGACCAGCTCGGGTTTGACGCTCTGTTCGGCGGTCGAACTCTCGTGCTCGACCCACCGATACAGGACGAAGTCCGTCTTCGTGGGCATCGTCGGCCCCGCCAGGATGTACACGCCGCGCGTGCGCTCGTCGGCCCCCGCGTAGCTCAGCGCGCGCACTCCGAGCCCGCCGAGGTCGAGCGAGAACAGGAGCGGCTCGCTGAAATCGGTACGTACGCGCGCCACGAGCGCGCGCCCGCGCAGGACCGGACCGCGGAGCCCGAAGTAGTAGAAGCCGCCGTGCGCGAGCGCGCCTTCGATGTCGATGCCGTTGTCCTTGCTCGGAATCTCGCGGAACGGCGCGAGCAGGGGCATGCCCAGCAGGATCTCGCGGAGATCCCTGGCCAGAACGAGCTTGAAGGAGGGCGGTGTTCCGGGCGCGGCGCTCGCTTCGAGCACGTAGGCGTAGTTCGAGAAATGATTGCCACGACCGCTCGCCGGCACGACTTCGGCGAGATCGTTCACGCCCGAATCGTCCTTCGGTTTCTTGCGCTTCAACGACGCGGAGCCGACGAGCAGCACGCGGTTCCCGTCGCTCGCCACGGCTTCGAGGTCGACCTCCGTCTTCTTGCCCGGGTCCGGCAGCAGGGCGTCGACGCCGGCGCGCTCGAGCTCGGCGAGCTCGTGAAGCCTCCCGCCGCCGCCCTTCCCGTATCGGCCGTCCCCGATCTCGACCACACCGAACTCCTGACCCTCGTCCGAAACCACGACGACGAAGCGCCTCCC
>DASXWF010001043.1:0-4816 GCA_036503835.1 Polyangiaceae bacterium
CGAGCGCCGCCTCCGGTGCCTCGGGGCTCCCGCGCAAGAGGCCTTCGCTCGGCGACCGGCCGGGCGTGTTTCCGGGCGCGAGCAGGTGCAGGCCGCTCTGGTAGCCGCCGATCACGAACGTGTGCCCTGCGATGCGCGCGCCGAAGTAGTCCCCGAGCGCGCGAGCGAAATCCTGCCCGGGCCGCGCCCCGAGCGTCTCGCAGGTGCGGAGCCAGACGAGCGGATCCGGCGCGAAGCGGGCGCGCAGCCCGGCGAGCTTCGGCTCCAGCGCCGCGCCCGGCAAAAGCGCGCTCCGATCGAGGCTCTCCCTTCCGATCAGGATCCGACCCCAGCGGCCGTGGCCCCAAAACTGGAGCTCCGCGATCGGCCGCTCGGTGCGGTAGCGGCCGAGCCAGTCGAGGGCCTCCCCGAAGCTTCGCGCGCCGTAGGCCGCGTCGATGCGCCCGAGCCCGCGGTAAAGGTACGTCCCGAGCTGCCACGCAAGACCGAGCGCCCGCGGCGGCCGACTGCGCTGGGTGGCATCGTAAACGACGAGGCGGAGCGGCTTCACGGAACGCCCAGTCTAGCGTCGAGTTTCGGTGCTGGCCCGCCCCGCGGAGCGCGTGCTACCTCACGCCCGTGATCCGTCTCGACTCCGTGACCAAGCAGCACGGGCAGCAGGTGCTGTTCCTCGAAGCCTCCTGCGCCGTCTTCCGCGGCGAGAAGGTCGGGCTCGTCGGTCCGAACGGCGCCGGGAAGTCCACGATTTTCCGCTTGATCGTGAAGGAAGAGGCGCCGGACGGCGGACAGGTCGCGGTCGATCGCGGCACCAGCATCGGCTACTTCAGTCAGGACGTCGGGGACATGCGCGGCGAGAGCGTGCTCGCGGCGACGCTCTCCGGCGGCGGCGAGGCGGCGGCGGTCGGGAAGAAGCTGAAGGAGCTCGAGAAGAAGCTCGCCGATCCCGCGGAGGCCGACCAGCTCGAGCGCTGGATCGCGGAGTTCGGCGACGCGCAGGCGCGCTTCGAAGAGCTCGGCGGGTACGCGCTCGAGGCCTCGGCGCGCTAAATCCTCGCGGGGCTCGGCTTCGCCGAGGACGTGGTCGAAGGCGACGTCGGCGCGCTCTCGGGCGGCTGGAAGATGCGCGTGGCGCTCGCCCGCATCCTCTTGATGAAACCCGACGTGATGCTGCTCGACGAGCCCACGAACCACCTCGACATCGAGTCGATCCTGTGGCTCGAGGAGTTTTTGAAACACTTCGAGGGCGCCGTGATCATGACCTCGCACGATCGCGAGTTCATGAACCGCATCGTCTCGAAGATCATCGAGATCGACGGCGGCGAGCTCACGGTGTTCTCGGGCAACTACGAGTTTTACGTGAAGCAGCGCGCCGTGCTCGACGCCCAGCAGGAGAGCGAATTTCAGCGGCAGCAAGCCATGCTGGCCAAGGAGGAGGCCTTCATCGCCCGCTTCAAGGCCCGCGCCAGCCACGCGGCTCAGGTCCAGTCACGCGTGAAGAAGCTCGACAAGATCGAGCGGGTCGAGCCGCCCAAGCGCCGGCAGAAGCTGCGCTTCGACTTCCCGGAGGCGCCGCGCTCCGGCGAGGACGTGGTCAAGGTCGAGGGGATCGCGAAGGCGTACGGCTCGCGCAAGATCTACGAAAACTTCGACTGGCTCGTGCGCAGGCGCGAGCGCTGGTGCGTGATGGGCGTGAACGGCGCGGGCAAATCGACGTTGCTCAAGCTGGTCGCGGGAGCGGTCGCGCCGGACCGCGGTCGCGTGACGCTCGGCCCGAGCGTGCAGATCGGCTACTTCGCCCAGCACGCCATGGAGCTGCTCGAGGCCGACAAGACGGTGTGGCAGACGCTGGTCGAGCGCTTTCCGACCTCGTCGATCGGCTCGCTGCGCACGCTCGCGGGCGTCTTCGGGTTCGGGGGCGACGCGGTGGAGAAGGCGTGCAAGTTCCTGTCCGGCGGCGAGAAGGCGCGGCTCGTGATGGCGCTCATGCTCTTCGATCCGCCGAACTTCCTCGTGCTCGACGAACCGACGAACCACCTCGACATCGACACCAAGGAAATGCTGGTCGAGGCGCTCCGCGATTTCGAGGGCACGATGCTGTTCGTCTCCCACGACCGGCACTTCCTCCACCAGCTCTCGAACCGCGTGCTCGAGCTCGACGGCGATCGCCCCAAACTCTACGGCGGCGGCTACACCGAGTACGTCGAGCAAACCGGCGCCGAAGCGCCCGGCGTCCGGCATTGATCCCACTCCGGGCCCGCGCCCGAACGCGCGCCTACTCCTCGCATTCTCCCGCGGAAGCGACGCGAACGCCGCGCATCGCCGCGCATTCCCGGCTCGTGTAGGTGGTTCCGTCGCAGCCGCACACGGGCTCGAGCGTCACGCCGCAGTCGCTCTCGGACCCGAGCGGGCGGCACCCTCCCGGTCCGGAGCAGCCGTCTGCCGCGCAGTAGTGGTACGGCAGACATTGCTCGTCGGTGAGGCACGGGAAGTTCGTGCCCTCCGGAGGCATGCGACAGAGGTCCGGTTCTCTCGCGTCGTAACAGAACCCAGTGATCGCGCAGCAGGCTTCGCCGTCGACGCAGTCACCCTGCTTGCCGCACGCACGCCGCTGCCGCACGGGTTCCCCCTCGTCGCCCACTTCGACGATTTCCCCGCAGCCGCCGCCGTAGATCGAAACGGTGTTCGTGCTCGCCAGGCAAGCGGTCTGATAGTTGGGGTAGGTATTGCCGTCACAGCCGCAGATCTCACAAGCGCCAGCGCAGCCGCCGCAATTGCCGATGGGGTTGCAGTACCCGGCACCCTGACAGAGCCCGTTGTCGAGCTTGCAGAACTGGCGCTCCCCGCAGTGAGCGTTCGACGCGCACGGCGCTCGGCCCCAGTCGTCCTCGGGCAGGTCGGGCAAGGGACAGGCGGACGCGTCGCCCGCCTCGAAGCAGCGGCCCGTCGCGAGACAGCAGGCCTCGCGCGCTCCGCACTCCACGCCTCCGCACAGCACCGGTCCCGGCGGGTCGATCGGCGGATCGGTAGTGTCGGAAATGCAGCCACCCGGTCCACAAGTCTCCTGCCCGCCGAAGCTCGGGAGCGGCTTACCGCCCTTGTTGCCGCCGGGTGTGCCACCCCCACCGCCGGTCGCGCCGACGGGAATGGTCCCTCCGACCCCGGTGCTGCCGCTGAAGCTCGTTCCGCCCGACGTGCTCTGACCGCCGCCCGCACCCATGCCACCACCTGGGCCGCTGCCACCCCGACCTGCCTGCACCGGCAGGTTTCCATCCCCTGCTTTTTCCTCCGGGCCCGTTCCGCTCGTGCCCTGCGGGTCGTACCGCACCGATGAACCACCGCACGCAGAGGCGAACGCCAATGCCAAGACGCCCAAGCACGAAGAACCGAGTCTCATACCGCTGGCCTCGAAAAGTCGAATGCCGGCGAAGAAACGCCGGCGCTCCATCTTGTGCTCGGGACTTCCCGTTTGAGCTCATCCGCGCGTCCGAAAGCGCGATTTCCGAACGCTGGCTGGCCCGATTTGGCGGTATAAGTGGCGAGCTTCCCTACACACTCGCGGCTCACCATGAACCTTCGCGCCCTCACCACGACCACCCTGGTACTCACCCTCTCTGGCTTCGCGATCGGCTGCGACTCGGCCGAGTCGAGTCAGCTCGTTCCGAGCGGGAAGGGAGGGTCGAATTCGAGCGGCAGTTCTGGAACCGGTACCAGCGGCTCGTCGACGACGGCTGGCACTGGCGGCAGCAACGCCGGCACCGGCGGCAGCACGGCGGGGACCTCCACGAGCGGCGGCTCGAGCGGCAGCGCGACGGCGGGCTCCTCCGGTGATGCCGGCGCTTCGGCGACGGGAGGCGCGGGCGGCAGCGGGGGCACGGCCAGCGAAGCCGGCGCGCCGGGCGCCGCCGGCGAAGATCAGGGTGGAGGCGGAGCGCCGAGCGCGGACTGCGAAGGCGAGACGTGCACCTTCGACTGCATGGGGAACAACGCCTGCGCCGGGCGCATCGAGTGTCCCGAAGGCTTCGACTGTCAGGTCAATTGCGGGACGAACGCGTGCCGCGGCGGCGTGGCGTGCAACGACGGCACCCTCGACTGCACGGTGAATTGTTCGGGCGACGGCTCGTGTGAGGGCAACGTGCACTGCGGCGGCTCCGGCCCCTGTCGCATCACCTGCGACGGCATGAACTCGTGCGGGGGCGGCATCGACGGCGGCGCCGGGGAAAGCATCACCGTCACCTGCAACGGCGTGCGCTCCTGCGGCGGCACCGTCAGCGGCAGCGCGCCCGACGTCGACATCGTCTGCAACGCTCAAGGCACCTGCCGCGGCGACGTGAACTGCAGCTCCGACAGCTGCAACGTCGCCTGCAACGGCGACAACAGCTGCCAGGGCGACGTCAACTGCAGCTCCCCCAACCCCCAAGGCGCCTGCAACTGACGCACGCTCCGATGTCGGGTCGTCCGGCGCGCTGATGGATGAAGCGAGACTGAAGGAGTCAGGCAGACTCGCGGCTCCTATTTAGCCGCCAAGGCCGCCAAGAGCGGTCGAGTAGACCCCGGACCCGCCGTGCAAGACGCACGGGCCAGCAGCCTCTCCTCAAACCGTACGTGCGGATTTCCCGCATACGGCTTTCGCTCGGCGTTCGTCAGGCGAGCCTCCGACGGGCTGGAGTAGGGCACGCGGCGTACCAGCGCTCCAGACCATGTTCGGTCCAGAGAGCCCCGGCCCGCACGAGCGACCATGCGGTCCGGGAGCGGCTGTGTTTGCGCGACCACCAGCGTGCCACGCGTTCCAAGACGAAGCGGTCCAGCACCGCTAGGC
>DASXWF010001044.1:0-3337 GCA_036503835.1 Polyangiaceae bacterium
CGCGGGCTCTCCACGCGCTTTGCCTGCTCGAGGTCCGCCGTGTGCCGCCGATCGGCGGACGCGAAAACATCGGCCCCCGCCCCGTGCTCGACCTGGGTGCGGAGCTCCTGCGTGCCGGCGAAGTTGTAGGTGAGGGCCACCCCCGGGTGCTCGCGTTCGAAGCGCTTGCCGAGCTCGCCGAACGCGCCGCGCAGCGAGGCCGCGGCGAAGATCACGAGCTCGGTCTCGGTAGCTGCGCCCGCCGCCTGGTCACGCCCGCAGCCGGTCGTCGCGAGCACGGAGAACAGAGCGAGCCCAAGGCACGACGAGCGGCGCGAGGTGGGTGCGGGCACGGGATGACGCGTATGCTTTACATTCCGTAAAGCATGCGCGTCAAGGCGCGACCCCTCAATCGGCGGCCAGGCTGCGGCCGCCCAGATTGGCGACCACCGTCGCCAGACGATCGGGCTCTACGGGCTTGGTCACGTGCATCTGGTAACCGGCGCTGAACGCGCGCTGCGCGTCCTCGTCGCGCGCGTACGCGGTGAGCGCGACGGCCGGGGTCCCACCCCCGGCGTCGGCGGGCATGGCGCGGATGCGACGGATCAGCGCGTAGCCGTCCTCGCCCGGCATGCCGATATCGCTCACGACCACGTCCGGGCGTACGCGCGCGAACGCCTCGAAGGCCTCTTTCGCGGAGGCTGCGGCGAACACTTCGGCGCCGAAGCCGCCGAGGACGTGGCGCACGAGATCCAGCGCGTCGACCTCGTCGTCGATCACCAGCACCCGCAAGCCGTCGAGGCGCGGCGGGGCGACTCGTTCCGCCGCCGCCTCCGTCGCGGCGAGAGCGCGCGGGCCACGACGAACCGCGGCCACCGTGCCTCTGGCCGGCAGCCGAACCAGGAACGTCGAGCCCCGTCCGAGGCCGGGACTCGATGCCTGCACCGTCCCGCCGTGCGCCGAAACCAGCTGCTTCACGATCGCGAGCCCCAAGCCGAGGCCGCCGTGGCGGCGCGTCGTCGACGCGTCGGCCTGGTGAAAGGCTTCGAACACGAACGGCAACGCCTCCGGCTCGATGCCCTCGCCCGAATCGCGCACGGAAATCAGCACGTCCGACCCTTCGCGGTACGCGGCGACGTGGATCGCTCCGCCCCTCGGCGTGAATTTCACCGCGTTCGAGAGCACGTTCCATACGACTTGCTGGATGCGATCGGCGTCCGCCGTGATGGCGAGGTCTTCCTCGACCCGATCGAGCGAGACCGCGATGCTCTTGGCCTGTGCTGCGGGCGTCACGGTTTCGATCGCAGCCGTCACGGCGTCCCCGATGTTGGTGGACCCGAGAGTGAGCGCGAGCTTGCCGCTGATGATGCGCGATACGTCGAGCACGTCCTCGATCAGCTTGGCCTGGGTCTGCGCGTTGCGTTCGATGATCGAGAGCGCGCGATCGGTTTCCGCGGTCGGAGTCCGCCGCCTCAGGATCATCGTCCAGCCCAGGATCGCGTTCAGCGGCGTGCGCAGCTCGTGCGAGACCATCGCCAAGAATTCGTCCTTGGCGCGGCTCGCGATCTCGGCGTCGTCCCGCAAGCGGCGCTCTTTCAGGCGCGCTTCCTCGACCTGCTTCAGCGCCAGCGCGTTCTCGATTGCCATCGCCGCCCGGCGCGCGAACTCCTCCGCGAACGCCAGATCGTCTTCGTCGTAGCGGCGCCTCGACTCCGCGTACACGAACGTCATCGCGCCGAGCGTGTGACCGCGCGCCCTGAGCGGCACGACCATCGCGGATTCCAGGCGGAGCTCGCGCAACAACCGGAGGTGCTCGTCGTTCTGCGCCGCCGCGACGAGCATCGTGTCCGGAATCTCGCGATAAAGCTCGGATTTTCCACTGCGAATCACCTCCGGCGCGCCGTTTCTTGCGCTCGGGTCCGGCGGGTAGCGTCTCCCGAGCTCCTCGGCGAAGCGTAGCTTGCTGGGATCGGCGTGCGCCACGGCCGCCTGCTTCGAGCGCGCCGCCCCGGGCTCGAGGATCTCGACCGCACACCAATCGGCGATCGCCGGGACGGCGAGCTTCGCCACCGTGCTCAGGGTCACCTGGTAGTCGAGGGAAGCGACGAGCGCCTCGCCCGCCTTCGTCAGGAACTCTCTGCGCCCGCGCTCCACCTTGTCACGCGATACGTCGCGGAAGACGAGCACGACGCCGAAGAGCTCGCCGGTCTCGTTGCGGATCGGTGCGCCGCTGTCGTCGATCGGGATCTCGCGACCGCGCCTCGACCGAAGCAGCGTGTGATTGGCCATGCCGACCACCGCCCCTTCTCGCAGCACCTTGGCGACCGGGCTCTCCACGGGCTCCCGCGTGAGCTCGGAGAAGATCACGAAGACCTCGTCGAGCGTCTTGCCGCGTGCCTCGGCTTCGCTCCAGCCGGTGAGGTCTTCGGCCACCGGATTCATGAAGGTGATGCGCCCCTCGCCGTCCGTGGCGATGACGGCGTCCCCGATGCTGCGCAGCGTGGTGGTGAACCAGCGGCGCGCGCGGTCTTCGGCGTCGAAGCGCGAGGCGCGCAACATCGCCTGGGCGCACTGCTGGGCCAGGGTTTGCACGAGCGTGCGATCGTCGTCGCTGAAGCTTCGCTCCGCGTAAAATCCCATGCCGAGCAGGCCGATCGGTTCGCCTTCCACGACGAGCGGCACGCTCCAGAACGCCTTGGCGCGCGGCCCCTCGGCCTTGGCCGCCGCGAGCTTCGGGAACAGGGCGCGATACTGTTCCTGGTTCTCGACCCAGGTCGAGGTGCCCGTGCGCAGCGACGCGAACGCCGGCGGGTTCCCGCTGGTCTCCGTGATGCGACGGACGCGCTCCAGGATCGCGGGGGCGACGCCGCGCTCGCCTACCAGATCGAGCGCGCTCTTCGTCTCGTCGAGCACGTAGAGGGTGCAGATGTCGGCGGTCGCCAGCTGCATGCCTTTGTCGACGATCACGTCGACGACTTCGGCGCGCGTGCGCGCGTGCGACAGCGCGGCGGCGACGTCCGAAAGCGTGTGCAGCCGTGCGCGCGCTTCGCGCGCGAGGCGGTCGAGAAGCTCGCTGCGCTGCTGCCGCTGGCGCCAGGCGAACACCAAAAGCCCGACCGAGCAGAGCGCCAGCACGCTCGCGCCCGCGAGGGTGAGAAGCGCCCGCGCGCGGGCTGCGCCCTTGCGGATCGACAGCAGGCGCTCCTCTTCGTTGCGGATCTTGCGCCAGTCCGCGCGGAACGCATCCAGGCGCTGGCTCGTCCTCGCCGAGGCGGCATGCAGGGCGGCCTCGCCGGCTCGGCCGCTCGCTTTCAACTCGATGAGCTCGCGCGAGGCAGCCTGCGCTTTCTCGGCGTCG
>DASXWF010001045.1:0-1847 GCA_036503835.1 Polyangiaceae bacterium
CGAAATCAAGCGCCTCTACTACGAGCGCCACCACTGGGACTTTCGCCTGGGCACCTACCTCGCGCTGCTCCGCACCATGAGCATCCGCGACATGGTCACCCGGCTTTACGCGGGCTCGCTGCTCAAGACCCAAACGTTCACACGCCTGAAGCGCACGCGCGAACTCATCGCGACCCTCATCGTCGACGGCCTCGACAGCCCGCGCGGAAACGAAGCCCTGCGCCGCATCGCGAACGCGCATCGCTCCGTCCAGGCGAGCAACGACGAATACCGCTACGTCCTCAGCGTCTTCTTCCTCGAGCCCGAGCGCTTCAACCGCGCCTTCGGCAGGCGGCGCTTCAGCGAGACCGATCGCGACCTCCTCCTCCGCTTCTGGATGGAGGTCGGCGCCCGCATGGGCATCGCCGACCTCCTCCCGAGCTGGTCCGCCTGGGCGACTTTCCAGACCGACTACGAGTCGGAGCACCGCGGCCCCACGCCGCAGGGCCAGGCCCTCGCCCGCTCCTCCCTCTACGAGGTCGTGCGACTCGTCATTCCGCGCGGCATGCAGAACATCACGCGCCAGGCACTGCTCGCGGCCATGGACGACGACGTACGCCGCGTGCTCGACCTTCCCGAAGCGAAGCTCCCCGCGCAATTCACCTTGAACACGCTACGCCTCGCCTCGGTGTTCGGCGCGGGAACGCGCGTGCCGACGATGGACGGTACGGAGTGAGCCCCGCCCTCGAGTCCTCGCCGCCGGGGCTGGCAACGACGCCCGCTCGGGGGTGCTCCAACCGTCGTCATCCCGCAGTCCGCTGCCCGGCGCGGATCTGCGCGACCGTGTAAGGACCGAGCACATTGCGCAGGCGTTGCTGGCTCGCTTCGTCGAGCCCGCGCGCGAGCAGGCGCGGCCGCCCGTCTTCCACCACGATGCGCAGACCGGCGCTCTCGATCGCCGGGTCGGTCAGAATGTCCGCGAAATCATCGAGCAAGCGCGCCGGCAGGCGGCCTCGCGTCAAGAGCAACTTCCCTCGACGCACCTCCAGCCTCGCGAGCTCGGGAGCACCTCGCAGCAGAACCACCAAGACGACCACCACGAGGGTGACGAGGACGAAGGGCCACATGCCACGGTGAGCCTAGCCGTTCGGGCGCCACGCGTCCGCGAAGCATGCCGCCGGCGTGCTCGAGGGCCTTCGCACGCACGGATTGCCGGCGCTCGAGCAGAGTCGTCAGCGCTGTGCGCTCGCCACCGCCGCGTCCGCTTGCAGGCGTTCGGCGTCGCTCAGGCGTAGCGGGTAGTAGTCACGCAGCACGAGAATGGCGTTACTCGGCGTATCGCGGGGAACGAGCGCGAGGACGGACTTGCCCGACGCGAGGAGGACGACGTCGCTGCCCTTGGTTCGAAATTGGTAGCTGACTTCCGCGGGGGGCGCGCCGGGGGTGGCCGGCGGCAGCTTGAACTTGAAGATCTCCGCGCCGGTCGGGTTGCCCTGGTGGAGAACCTGCTCGCGACTGACGAGCTCGCAGGCCACCGGCGTCCCGGTGCGGGCCGCGCGGACGACGCGCCTCGACTGCCTTGCGATCGCGAATACGACGAAAATGAATGCGCCGCCGAGGACCAGGATCCCCACGACGCCCAGGAAAGCGGCCGCCGCCCAGCGCGTTTTCGTGGCAGCGACGGCCACGTTCAGCGCGAAGTCATCGGTGCTTCCGGGCATGAGACGCACGCTGACGTTACCGTCTTCCGCGAGGCCCCCGAACAGCGTCGTGACCTCGAGTTCTTTGCTGCGAGGCGTTCCGTCCGGCGACAGGAATTGCACCTGGAGATCGTAGCTCTTCATCACGAACTGGCGCGTGGTCACCCT
>DASXWF010001046.1:0-4734 GCA_036503835.1 Polyangiaceae bacterium
CACACGCTGGGGCAGTTCTGGTGGCGATGCGGAGAAGGGTCGTCTCATCGGCGGGCGCCCCGACACCACACCCCCGCGGGGCACACGTCGAGACAATTGACTAGACGATCCGGAGCGCCTTCATCGATCACATTTTCGTAAGGCGTTTCGGGCACGGACACGTTTACGGGCGGACAGCGATCAGGATGGAGCCGTGGTGGACCGCGGCTCCACCTGCGCCGGAAGATCTCAGGCGCGACGCATTTGCTCGCTACTGCTCGCTTCAGGCGACGCGCTGAGTCGCCGCGGCCCTTTCGAGGTAGCTCGCCCAGGTGCTGCGCGGGCGAAGCAGGCGGCGCTCGGCGGCGAGCGCCCTCGCGAGGACGGGACGGCCCGCGCGGATCGCGGCTTCGGCGAGGGTCTGGTCGAGGATGTCGCGCTGGGCGTTGCTGCCCCCGAACTGATGCGCGACGAGGCGCAACGGCAGGAGGGTTTCGACGACGAGGTCGTAGCGCGCTTCGCCGAAGGCGATCAGGGCGCGCGCGAGCGGGAGGCCGACGTCGCGGGTCATCTGGGCGTTGGAGCCGTCCTCGCCCGCGCCGAGCTCGAGTGCGCGGACGAGGCGGCGCGCGTCGGGCAGGCGACCGCCGGCGACGAAGGCCATGACGGCGTGCGCGTCGTTGAAGGCGTAGTAGCCGTGGTGCGCCGGGTCGCTCCAGGCGTCGGCGACGCTCGCAGCGCGGCCCCCGAGATCGACGCCGCGCAAGTACAGCCGGAAGAGGAGCGCGACGGCGTCGACCATTTCGAGAGCGACCACGGAGGGCTTGGGCCAGATGGCGCGATCGAAGAGCTCGAAGACGCGCTGGAGGTTCTCACGCTCGAGCTCGAAGAGCGCGAGGTGCCAGTGGTTGTGAAACGCGAAGGCGTTGTCCACGGCCCAGTCGGCGCGGCGGCCTTCGAGGAACTGAGCGCCCGCGTCGGCGCGGCCCGTCATTTCGAAGCAGTGCGTGACCGCGTGAACGGCCCAGACGTCGCGCGCGTCGCGCTCGAGCGCGCGCAGGCCGGCGGTTTCGGCGGCCTCGAAGCGATTGGTTTCCTCGAGGCCGAACGCGAGCATGCCGAGGACGTAGCCGTAGCCGGGCGTCTGCTCGCCCCAGGCCGGGAGGATCTGGGCGATGCGGTCGCGCAGGAGGCGCTGGCGGCCGAGGTAGAAGTCGCCGACGTGCGCGACCTGGAGGGCGAGCAGATCGCGCGGATGATCGAGGGCGATCGCCCCGTAAAGGTCGGCAGCGCGGTGGAAGTCGCCCGCGAGCCAGGTTTCGGCCGCCTCGAGGTGGCGGCGCTCGCGCTCGTTGGCGGGAAGGTCTTTGGCGGCCGCGAGGCTCTGGCGAATCAGGGCCTCGGCGGGCCGCTCGGCCGCCATGACCCCGATCGCCGCACGGGCACAGTGGAGGGAGACGAGCGTCGGGTCGGCGGCCAAGCCGCGGTCGATGAGGGTGAAGGGGTCGGCGTGGTAACCGGCGATGCGCTCGACGACGGCGTCGTACTGGAGCGCGGAACGGCTCGACGCTGCGGTGAGGGCGACGGATCGGGTATCTCGAAATTGCATGACAGGTCCTTTCGAGAGTCGAATCTGGGGCAAGGGCGTGAAGGCGGGAGGAGGTCGGGCGTGAAAAAGCCGTGAAAACGGCTAGGCTCGCCGGAGTCTTGGCTCCTTCCGTCACGCGGATTCGCTTGCTGGGCGGCTTCGAGCTGCACCACGCCGGTGTGCGCGTGAGCCTGCCGGCGCGAAAGTCCGAGGGGTTGCTCGCCGTCTTGGGGTTGCGGCCCGGGGTCGCGCATGCGCGCGATTGGCTCGCGGGGTTGTTGTGGCCGAGCGTGCCGGAGTCGCAGGCGCGGACGAGTCTGCGCCAGGCGCTCGGGCATCTACGGAAGGCGTGCGGAGACGAGCTCGTGCAGGCGTCGGCGGATCGCGTGCACCTCGAGCCGCGCTCGGTCTCGGTGGATGCGGCGGAGTTCGAGAAGATCGTGACGCGTCCGGCCATCGAGCGTGTGGAAGCGGCCGAGCTCGGCGCCGGGGAGCTGCTCGCCGGGTTTCCACCGCTCGAAGAGGAGTTCGATCGCTGGCTGTCGGGCGAGCGGGCACAGTTCACGGAGCGCGCCGCGGGGCGGCTCGCGGAGTGCGTTGCCGCGCTCTCGGCGGCGGGAGAGCTCGAGCGGGCGCTCGGCGTGGGGGAGCGCTTGCTCGAGCTCGATGCGACCCGCGAAGGGACGCACCGGGCGCTGATGAAAATTCACCTCGAGCTCGGCGACGCACCGGCGGCGCTGCGGCAGTACGAGCGCTGCCGGGATGCGCTGAAGCGAAGCTTGGAGCTTCAGCCTTCGGTGGAGACGGAGCAGCTGCGACAGCGCGTGCTCGCGGAGACGAGCCGAGGTGTGCACGTGCCGGCGCCCGAGTCGCGCTCCCGCGCCGCGCTCGAGCTCGCGGGACGGCTGGCGTTCGCGGTGTTGCCGTTCTCGGCGGCGAGCGACGGGGAGAGCGAGCGGGCGGAGTTGTTCGCCCGCGCCCTCACGGAGGACGTGACGACGGAGCTCGCACGCTTTCGCGAGCTCGCGCTGGTGTCGCGCGCGACGCTGGCGACGCTGGCGGAGACGACGCGCGATCCGGAGCGCGTGGCGCAGGCGACCGGGGCGCGCGCGGTGCTTTCGGGGAGTCTGCTCGTGACGGGAGAGCGGGTGCGCATCAGCGCGGCGGTGGTGGACACGACGACGGGGCTCGAATGCTGGGCGGAGCGCTGGGAGGTCGAGAGCCGTGAGTTCCTGACGGCGCTCGACCGGCTCGCGCGGAGTGTCACGAGCGCGCTCGCGCTCAAGCTCGACGAGTCGCGGCTCGGCATCGCGCGGCGGCGAGCGCCGGAGCGGCTCGAGGTGTACGACTGCTGGCTGCGGGGGCTCGAGTGTCTGCGCCAGGGGACGCCGGAGAGCGACGACGAGGCGCGCCGGCTGTTCGAGCGCGCCCTCACGCTGTCACCGACGTTTGCTCGCGCCCACGCGGGGCTCTCGCTGTCGCAGTTCAACGATTGGAGCTGCCAGGCGTGGGATCGCTGGGAGCTCCGCGAGCGACTCGCGTTCGAGGCGGCGTCGCGCGCCGTCGAGCTCGACGAGTCGGATCACGTGACGCACGCGATTCTCGCGCGGATTCGCGTGTACCGGCGCGAGTTCGAGCAGGGCGAGCGCCACGTGGATCGCGCCGTCTCGCTGAATCCGAACGACGCGAACATGCTGATGCACGCGGCGCTCGCCTACGCGCAGCTCGGGAAGAGCCGGCGCGCGGTCGAGCTTTGCGAGACCGCCTTCGCGCTGAATCCCCAGCATCCCGTCTGGTACTACCCTTCGGCCGCTTTCGTGCGCTTCGTGGATCGGCGGCCGGAAGAGGCCTTCGAGCTCGCGGCGCAGGCCCCGGATTGCCTGGTCGATACGCGCGCGCTGCTCGCCGCGTGCGCGGTTCACTGCGGGCGGCCGGAGCTCGCGGAAGAGCACATGGCGCGGTTTTTGGCGGAATTTCGCCGCAAGATCACGAGCGGGCGCGAGCCGGAACCGGGTGAGGCGCTGCGCTGGCTCGTGCACGTGAATCCGCTGCGCCGAGCCGAGGATTCCGAGTACTTTCTCGAAGGCCTGCGCGGAGCAGGCCTTCGATGAGCAGCGAGAACCAGCCGGCCGGTCCCCCGTCGAAAGGCTGGCTCGCGGCGTACGAGCGAACGCCGCTCTACCTGAAGATCCTGATCGGGCTCGTGCTCGGCGTGATCACGGGCGTCGTGTTCGGGGCGGACGCAAAGAGTCTGGATCTGCCCGCACGGCTGGTCCTGCGCGTACTGGGAGCGCTCGCGCCGGCGATCGTGCTCCTGGCGGTGATGCAGGCGCTGATGACGGCGGACGTACGCGGGCGCATGGCGGGCAGGCTCACCGGGCTCTTGCTCCTGAACACGACGGTCGCGATTCTGGTCGGCTTGGCGGTCGCGAACCTGCTGAAACCCGGACGCCACTCCCACCTGCCGCCGCCATCGAAGCCGCCCGGGGTACCGAAGGGCGACGTGGTCCAGCAACTGCTCGACAACGTGCCCGAGAGCCTGCTCAGGCCTCTGGTCGAGAACAAGGTGATCGGCGTCGTGCTGCTCGCGGTCGCGTTCGGATTGGCGGCGCGGCAGGTGACGGGGGAGCGCCGGGCATTTCTCGAGAACCTGGTGGGCGTCGCGTTCGATCTCGTGATCCGCGTGCTGCATTGGGTGATCGCGGCGGTGCCGTTCGCGGTGTTCGGCAAGGTCGCGAGCATCGTCGGGCAGTCGGGATTTCACCCGTTCCGCGCGCTCGGGATGTTCGTGCTCGCGGTGCTCACGGCGCTGCTCGTGCAGGCCGCCTACTACCTGATCCGGATCCGCTTCGGGAGCTGGCTGCGGCCGCGCGTGCTCCTGCGCGGCATGCGCGATGCGCTCGTGATGGCATTTTCGACCGCCAGCTCGACGGCGACGATGCCCGTCACGTACGCGCGCCTGCGCACACTGGGAGTGCGCGAGCGCTCGGCGAGCCTCGGTGCGCTGGTCGGCTCGAACTTCAACAACGACGGCACCGCGCTCTACGAGGCGATGTCGGCGTTGTTCATCGCTCAGATGCTCGGGCATCATCTCTCGCTGGGAGACCAGGTGCTGATCGTTCTGACGAGCATCGTCGCGTCGGTCGGCGCGGCGGGCATTCCGGAAG
>DASXWF010001047.1:0-4353 GCA_036503835.1 Polyangiaceae bacterium
GATGCCCCCCGGGCCCCCACCTTCGATCCCCCAACCCGCCCTGGCGCGAGCCATGCCGGGCCGCCTTCTTCGCAGCGCCCGATCTCCGTTCCCGAGTCTTCCCGGCTCGTGACGGGCGGTTCGGACGAGCCACCGGCTCCGGAGAAGCCCAAGCGGGCGGCGAGTCGGGCGAAGCGAAGCTAACGCCGGAGGTTGGCCCTCCCGACGTTACCGTTGGGTCTTTGGCGCTGTAGGATTTCTTTGAGCCGCCAAAGGCGCCAAGAGCGTCAAGTTTTTTGGGGTTGGGTTGCGCGCCGTGCTCAGCCGCGAAACTCACCCCAACCCTTGGCGGCCTTGCGCGCTTGGCGCTCGAGATGTCAGCGAGCACCTCGAGCCTTGCAGTACCCTTCGGCTCTACGCGGCGCGCGGTGTCGTCTCTTCGCTGAGGCGCGTCGCGAGTAGGCGGCGCGCTCGGTGCAGGCGGCTCATGACGGTGCCGACGGGTACTTCGAGGGTTGCCGCGGCGTCGCGATATTCGAGGCCCCCGAGGTCGACGAGCTCGAGCACGCGGCGGAAGGGATCCGGCAGGTGGTCGAGCGCCACCTGCGTGGTCGCAGTCAGCGAGGACATCGCCGGCGGCGCATCGTGATGCGGCCAGGAGCACGGATCGGCGGCGAGCGCGGCGAGCGCGCGCTGCTCCCGACCGCGGCGCCGATAACGCGAGATGAAAACACTGCGCTGGATCTGCTGGAGCCAGGCGCACAGGTTCGTGCCGGGAACGAAGCTCGACTCGTAGGCGAGCGCTCTCAGCACGGTGTCCTGCACCAGGTCCTGAGCGTCGCTCTCACGCGCGCAAAGCCGGCGCGCTCGAGCACGAAGTCGCGGAAGTTCGGGTTCGAGATCGGTGCGGAACGTCATGTCGATCCACGACCATCGCAAGGGTCGTGCCAGCCAGTGGGAGCGCGACTTCACTGCGAAAACCGGCGTTTGTCAGCACGATCCGCGGCCCGGACGCATGTCAAACTGGCAAACCGCGTGTCCGCCCTGACAAGCGTTCATCCGGCGCTTGGATGGCGAACGGGCATACCCGGCGCTACTCGGCGCCACCCGCGCGCGCCTACCAAATCTGCATCCGACCCGTCATCACGAGCAGCGCGTAGAGCTGGAGTAAGCCGTGGTAGTAGCGCACCTCGGCCTTGGGAGTGGGAAACTCCCAAACCTGGCGGATGAACTCCCTGCGGTTCGGGTCGGCGTCGGTGTCGGCGCAAACGGCGGTGATGCCGTTGACGAGCAGCAGCGCCTTTTCGGGTGCGGCGTCGACCACCTCGCCCGCGAGCGTGAACGTCGTGCCCGGATCGGCGGGCAGGCCGAGGAAGAAATCGACGACCTTGTTGCATTCATCGACGCGCCACGGATCCTCTCCGGTCCAGATCTGATCGAGCGTGATGTTCATCATCACTCGATAGGCCTCGGTTCCGTAGTTCTCGCTGCCCATGACGGGGTCACCGGTCGAGAAGTAGGCGCGCTGCGGAAAGAGCCCCGTGGTCTCGTCGACCGCGCGGCCGAAGAAGTTGCGTGCCTCGCGGGCGGCATAGGACCAGAACGAGACGTTCGTCGCCTGGTACCAGAGCTCGTAATACGCCGGCATCTCGATCGAGGGGCGCGTGTACGAGATGGCGTTGATGTTCGGCTCGTCGAACACGAGCTTGCTCCGGTCGTCGAAGACGTTGGTCACGCCTTCGGGGAAGTTCGGACCGTTGCGCTCTTCCTTGTGGAGCATCACGTCGAGCAGCTCGAGCGCGTCCGCCTCGTAGTCGATCTCTCCGTCGCTGCCCCAGCGTCCGTGAGCGAAAATCAGAGACATCGCGAACTGCTGCATGCCGTAAGGATCGATGCAGGCCGCCTTGGTCGTGGCGGAGGTGTCGCAGATGGAATTGAAATAGCCGGCGCTGTAGCTTTCACCCTGCGGGATGAGGTGCCTCTTCTTCGAGTAGGTCCAGAGGCGATCGAAGTCGTCCTGGTGGTCGAGCTGAACGCTGATCAACATGCCGAGGCCGAGGCCCTCGGTGCGGACGTCGCCGTGGAGAATGTCTTTGATGTACGCCTGGCTCTCGTCTTCGGGCACGACGTAGAAGATGGGCTCGTCCTCGGCGGTGCTGTGAAAGAGCTGCTCGTAGACCTCGTCGATGTGAGCCTCGATGTCCTCTTCGGAAACGCCCAGGTCGTCACGGATGGGGTTCGGGTACGCAGAGCGGCGATCCAGCGGAATGAGCGTGGTGGGCTTCATGTCCCCGCCGGCCCCGCCGGCCCCGCCGGAACCCGCCCCGCCGGAGCCCGAGCTGCCGCCGCCGCTGGTGCCGGCGACCAGCCCCTTTCCACCGCTACCCCCGTCGCCGGCGGAGCCGCCCCTTCCGCTGCCACCGCCCGAGCCGCCCCCGTCGTTGCCGCCGGGATCGCCCATGCCGTCACTGCCGCCCGCGTCGTCGGCGCCGTTGCCGCCCTCGGGGTTGTCGGTTCCTCCCGTGCCGCTCGAACCGGCCAGGCCGCCCGAACCGCCGTCGAGCCCGACCAGCAGGTCGTCGTAGCCGAGCGAATCCGAGGTCGAGGTACAGCCGCCCGCGGCGATGACCGCTCCCGAGAGCAAGCCGAGCAGCCGGCGAAACCCCGCCGCCGAGCGCTGCTGAGAAGTCACAGGGCCTGCCACCACGCCCGATCCTAGCACTCGGAGCCCGGGATGGAGGCGCATGGCCGTCTAGGCTCGGCTCATGTGCGCCGCTACTCCGGCAGGTACCCGCGCACGCGCGAAGCGAGCACGCTGTTCGGGTGCCGGCGCAGGAACGCTTCGGCGCGCCGGGTCGCCAGCGCAGACTGGCCGCTCTTCGCAAGCGCGTCGATGCGCAGCACCTCCGCCTCGAGCGCCAGGCGCCCCCGCGGATAGGTCCGGGAGTAGTCGGCGAGCAGCGCGAGCGCGCCCTCCGCGTCACCCGAGCCCAGCTTGCTGCGCGCTGCGTCGAGCGCGGCGAGCTCGGCCGCCAGCGCACTTTGGGACACCGCACGCGAATCGACCCGAGGCGCAGCCGGGGCGCTCGGCGTCTCGGCCGCGGGCGTCTCGACCGCAGGCTCGACGACGGCTTCGGCCGCCGGCAGCTCCCGCGGAGAGGTCTGAGGCGCGACGACGGGCTTGGGTGTTTTCGGGGCGGGCGACGCCACGACGGCGACCGGCGCCTCCGCCGGACGCGCGTGCTGCCAGGCGTAGTAGCCGGCGGGCGCGACCACCGCGGCACCCAGGCTCGAAATCGCGAAGAGCTTGGCCCAGCCGAGCTTGCTCGCGATCGAGGAGGACGCGAGGCTGGCGGCGCCGATCGAAACCGCCGCGGAGCCGGCCAGTCCGAGCGCGGCGAGCGTCTTGGCCCGAGCGGCGTCCGAGCTCTGATAAGCGACGCCGGCGTCGAGCAGAGATCGCTCGAAACCGTCCTCGCTGAGTTCTCGCAGGCGCAGCGGCTCGCTCATGGCTCGCCACCGTTATGCCCGAGGCCCCGCACTCGATCACGAAAATCGCTGCGCGCGCGGCGCAGGCGCGACGCGACCGTACCGCGCGGAATGCCGAGCGCGTCCGAGATCTCCGCCATGCTGAGCTCTTCGAACTCGTAGAGCACGAACACGGTCCGAAGATCGTGCGACATTTGATTCAACACGCGATCCAAAAGTTGACGGGCACGTTTCTGGTCCGTCAGCTGCTCCGGAGTCTTCGCGGTATCGACGATCTCCGGCGCTTCCTCGGACAGCACCTCGCGCCTGCGCGCCGCCGTGCGCCGAGCGTGCGCGGCGACGTGCAGCGCCGTCTGCAAGAGAAAGCTCCGCTCCGCGCCGGGCCGCACGTCGTCGATGCGCCGCGCCGCGGTGATGAACGTCCGCTGCACTTCGTCGTCCATCTCGGCGAGCGGAGTGCCGGCGTTGCGAAGTACACGCGCGACGAAGTCGATGTGCTCGTCGACCATCCAGCGCAAGCGGGCGTCGCGATCCATCGTGGCACTCCGCGGCGACGCTGCGATGCCGGACTTGACCTCCCCCGACTCGGGACCGGACGTAAGGCCCGGGATCAGTGGAGCGGCCTTCAACTCCTCGGCCATCGCAAGCGTAGACATGCTAGGACTTTCTGGCGGGAGGGCCAGGGTAGGATTCCCGGGACGGCGAGAACTGATCACCCACATCATCCTACAACCTCAGAAGGCCCAGCTCACGCCGACCCCGGCCATGGCCGAGATCACCGGGGTTTTACCCACGTGCTCGCCCGGCCGGCCCACTGAAAAGTGACGCATCGTGAGGGGAGCCGTGGCGCCGCCGAAGAGCTCCAGCGCCGCCCGAGAGCCCGCC
>DASXWF010001048.1:0-4284 GCA_036503835.1 Polyangiaceae bacterium
CCAGGCCAGATCCCGATAGCGATCGTAGTCCTGGAGCGCGGCGATTTGCGAGACGAGACCGTTCGACGCGGGAGCGCGTCCCGACCCCGGCGCGCTCTTCCCAATTTCGACTTCGCTCATGGAATCGGAGTATTCCACAAGGCCCGGGTGCGGTCACTCGGCCGCCGGAAGGTGGCGCTTTTTGCCGCAACGGATCCGGCCGGCCGCCGGTTGACTTCTGGACCCGCGTCCGCTTCGCGTCCGCCCTAGTGCGGCGCCCACGCCGAAAGTTGCCGCTATCTCGTTTGCGCTGCACTAGCACTAGCGCGGGCCGGCGCAGGCTTGCACGACGTTCGGAATGCCGTCCGCAGGCTCGATGGTCGGCGCGTAGGGCGCGCTCGTGAAGGCGGGGCCGCCGCCGCCGTCGAGCTGGTCGCCCGTCGTCTGGTTGTAGACGTTGTTGCGCGCCGTGATCGAGGCGGTGGCCTCGTCGTCTTCGTCGTTGAACTGGTGCGGGCTGTTGACGCGGTCGAAGTAGTTGCCCTCGATGAGCAGTTGCGCGCTCCGGCCCGCCCTCACGCAGTAGTTGTTCCCCTGCGACGAGAAGTAGTTGTTGAAGACGTGGACCTGGCCGAAGCGCACGCGCGGCATGCGCTCGATCACGCCCTCGGCCCACCAGTTGTGATGGAAACTCACCTTGAGCCGGCCGTTGTCCTCCTCGGAGTTGTTGTCGGAGTGGCCGACCAGGCTGGAGAAGCGGTGATCCGAGCTCTCGCCCTCCGGGCGCTGGTAGTTCGAGGTGTACCGGAACTTCGTCCAGGAGACGGTGACCCAGTTCACGGCGTGCGTCAGGTCGAGGTTGCCGTCGGGACCGTCGTAGATGTCCAGGTGATCGATCCAGACGTGATGCGCGAAGTAGATCTGGACGGCATCTTCGTCGGCGGTCGTGGCCCCATTGACATGGAAGTTCTTGAGGATCACGTTCGTGATCGGCTCGTCTTCGTACCCGCGCACGCGCACGCTGCCGTTGATCGTCGCGCCGTTGCCGATTCCGACCAGCGTCTTGTTGGACGCGACCTCCAGGCTCGGCACGTCGAAGGTGCCTTGGATCTCGATCACCCGCGGCGTCGCGTCTCCGGCGTAGTCTGCGAGCTGCTGCGCGCTCGTCGGTCGCACGGGAGTCGCGTTCCCGCCTCCCGTCGTCCCGTTCACGTTGTCTCCGCTGAGCGTCGCCCAGCCGACGAGTTCCGTCGGACAGTTTCCGACGCCCGCGGCGCCGGCGCTCCCGGAACCGCCGCCCTTGCCCGCGCTGCCCGACATGCCAGCGCCGGCCATTCCACCGCTACCTGCTCCCGCTGCGCCCGCATTCGAGCCACCGGATCCGCCCTGTCCGCCGCCGCCCGCGGGCTCGCCTCCGCTGCCTGCTCCACCGGCACCCGCACCACCCGCTCCGGTACCGCCACTGCCTGCGGCGCCCGCGCCCGCGCCGCCGGCGCCGCTCGAGCCGCCCGCCGGCGAACCCGCCGAACCTGCCTTGCCGACGGCTCCCGACGATCCGCCCATGACACCAGAGCCGCCCATTGCCGAGCCGGCGCTGCCACCCTTCGATCCAGCCGCACCCGCGGAGCTCTTGCCCGCGCTCGAACCGCCGCCGACTCCTGCACCTCCGCTGCCGGTGTCGCCCGGCTCGGAATCGCCGGAGCACGCGCCGTTACCGAGCGCGAGGAAGGACAAGCCAACGCAGAACCGACGTGCGGACGCGGGGATGATTTTCATGGGTGCTCGCTGAGAAGGCAGGAGTGACGGCCGCGCGCGTGTGCCGCGCCTCGATCGCGCGCCGCTCGCACGAGTAATGCCGAGCACCACGGCATCGATCACGAAAACGCAACCGCGTGGCCCGCAGGCCGAAGCAGCGCCCTTGCGCAACGCGTCAGCCGCGGACCGAAAGCTAACCTGGCCAGATGCGAACCGTCGTCGAAGCGATGGCTCGCTCGCGCAGAGCACCCAGCGAGAGCAGCTCGGGATCCACTCGATAGGTGTCGAACGCGGGACGATCGGGGAATGAGATCACGTGAAGCTCTCGAACGCTCTCGGAGCTCGGGTCGGTATCGACGAAGAGCGCCTCCAGGATTTCGCCGCCGTACCGCCGCATGATCGCGGCCGCGCGTTGCTCGAAGGCATGAAATTCTGCGAGTTTTGCCCGCCGAACGACGAGCGTCGCCACCAGCACGAAGGAGGTCGCAGGCACCGCGGGCATGTTCGGCGTTCCCATTCTAGCCACGCGTTTCCAGCCGGGGCGCGGAACTTCGAGGGGGCCGTCCTGCAAGCGACGCCCCCGGCGTGCAGCGAAGCGTCCCCCAGGATAGACTCGGGTTCGGTGCGGGCTCCGGGCTCTTTCGCCTTCGTGGCTCTGGCCGTCCTCGGATCGGCTTGCGGACTCTCGACCGCGAGGGACATCCCTCCTGCCGAGGGGACGGGTGGAGACCTCACGAGCCCGGAGGACGTTCCCTGCGGCAAAGCTCTACCGCTCTGCGAGGTCGATCGATGCACGGACGGCGCCTGCACGTTCGTAGAGATCGCACGCGTGCCCGGTCCCGCGTTCAAGACGCGCGTGGACGACACGCACATCTATGTCCTCGGTGAGTACGAAAGTACGATCTATCGCACCCCGAAGTGCGGCGGCACGACGAGCGCCGTCCTTCGCACCGTCGGCGCCATCAGCAGCTTCGCCTTGTCCGGATCGTCGCTGTACTGGACGACGAACACCGCGCCCGGGGGCGCGCTGTACCGCTCGCCGAAGGACGGAAGCGGCCCCACGGAGCAGATCGTCTTCGATGGTCAGGAGCCGATCGGGTTCGCGTTCGTCAGCTCCGACCTCACGGAGGCCTACGCGACGAGATCGACCTCCCCGGGACTCCTGCGTCTCGAGCAGGACGGCGTTCACGTCGTCTCCGAAGCGCCGTTCGAGGCGACGTTGTTCTGGGACTCCGAATTCTTCTACGTCAACGACTACGAACGCGGTACACGCCGCATCGACAAGATCGACGGCTCCGAAATGCAGCTCATCGAACCCGGTCCCGTCGTGAGAGCCGTGGACGATCGCGCACTCTATTACACCTTCTACGACCCTCCGGCGGTGGCGAATAGCCGTCCCGCGGAAGGTTTGTTTCGCCTTCCCACGGACGGCGGCGCCGCCGAAGCTCTCGTCTACTTGAGTTCACTGTTGCTCGCCGCCGCGGACGGCCGCTGCGCCTACCTCACGCTGTCGCACGCGACCGGCTCCTCCCAAGAAACGACCACCCGACGACTGCGTCTCGACGGCCGTGAGGACGCCGTCGTTTTCGGGAACGAGCAGCATCACGTCACCCTGGACGCAGACGCCGTCTACGTGACCACGGCGTCCGGAAGTCTCTATCGACGACCGAAGTAGCCCCGGCGTTCGAGGAAGGCTCGACCGGCGCCAACGTCGATGCCCACGTGCTCGAATCCGGGGAGCACGAGCTCTTCGAGGCCCGCGCGCACGGACTCGCGGAGCTCCCGCGCGCCGAGACAGCCATGGCCGGGCGGCAGCTGCGGCGGATACCCGCGCTCGTCGAGCCAGAACGCCAGCACCGTCTCGAAGAGGCTCGGCAGCGCCGCCTGCACGAGCTCGCGATCGCGCGGCACGCTTCCGGCGAGAAAACGAAACCCGAGTCGCGCGTGGCGAACCTCGTCGGCGAGCATCGTCCTGACGGCTTCGCGCGTGAGCTCCGTGCGCGCCGATTCGAGGCAGCGACCGAGGTAGGCCGCGGCGATGCTCTCCCCGAGCGCGCACTGCATGGCCACGTACAGGACCGAGGATTGTCGCGCGTCCGCCCCTCTGAAGCTCGCTCGCTTCACCGGCGAAGCCGGCGCCAAGGTCAGCGCCGTTCCAGCGTAGTGCTCCGCCACGACCCGCCCGATCGAGGCGTGTGCCCGCTCTTCGTCGATCGCGGCGCGCGCGGCGGCGAGGTCGTCCTCCGGCGCTCCGCATTCTTCGAGCGCCCGCGCGACCTCCAGGAACGCGTAGCTCGTCGCGAGCTCGTTCTGTGCGCGCTCGAGCCAACGGGAAGCGAGCTCGTTGCGCTCCGCGACTTCCAGGTTCGGCTGCGACGCCCGTGCCGCGAGCGCGTGAAAGCGCGCGAGCTCCGCGGGCTCCTCACTTGATTCCGACATACGTACAACGGCAGCCGTAGCGGGGGGTCTCGGATTGACACTCGAAGCGATGGTTGAAGTCGTCGGGCGGACACTCCGACTCGGCGTCGCCTTCTCCGCAGTAGCAGTCGG
>DASXWF010001049.1:0-4718 GCA_036503835.1 Polyangiaceae bacterium
GAAGAACGCCGGCGGCGTGCTCTTCCTGAAGCGCATCGAGCCGCGCATGATCCGCGACATCCAGGGCCTCGGCATCCCGGTGGTCACGGTGGACAATTCGCCGCGCATGGAGGGCGTCAACTCCGTGCAGATCGACAACCGCCGCGGCGGGGGGCTCGCCGCCGAGCACCTGTTCCTCCTCGGGCACGAGCGCATCGCGATGCTGATTCCGAAGGGTGCGGCGCGCAGCGTGGAGGAGCGACTCGAGGGATTTCGAACCGCCTTCGACAAGTTCGACCGACGTTTCTCCAAGGCACAGCACGTGGTCGAGACGGAAGCATTCACGTTCGAGTCCGGTTACGACGCCGCCCAGGCCGTGATCACGAAAGGCCGCCACACCGCGCTCTTTTGCGCGAACGACGAAATGGCGGCGGGCGTCCTACGAGCGGCGCACGCGCTGGGCATCAACGTCCCCCGCGACCTCAGCGTCATCGGCTTCGACGACATCATCATGAGCAACTACACGGACCCGCCGCTCACGACCGTCAAGGTCACGAAGGAGCACATGGGGAGGCGAGCGATGACGCGCCTGATCGAGCTCGTGGAGCGGACAGACACTCGCGTGAAGCTCGAGCTTGCGCCCGTGGAGATTCTGCCGCGCGCGTCGACGGGACGACCGCGGGAGCGGGCGTCGCGACCGCGTTAGCGGCGGCGTTTTGCGGCGTAGGTGCGGTTGCGCCAGGCGATGAGGTCTTGGTATTCGCGGGCGAGCTCGGGTTGGGTCCAGACGCGGCGCTGGGCGGGGCCGAGGCGCAGGTAGTGATCGGCGACGGGCTCGATGCCCTGGAGCAGGGAGCAGAGGACGATGTCGGCGTAGGTGAAGCGGTCGAGGAGGTAGGGTTTATCGCCGAGGCGCTCGCGGAAGGAGGCGAGCGCTCCGGCAAGCGCTTCCCGCGCGCTCGAGAGGGCTTCGAGGTCGAGGGCGTACTTGCGGCCGAACCAGGCGGTGCCGAAGCGGGTCAGCGGGCGGAGGAGCGGTCGCACGAAGCCCGGGATGCCGGGGGGGAGGGTTTCATCGAGGGCGTCGCCGTCCTTGAGAAGGCCGGCGACGACGAGGGCGCGGCCTTCGACCATCGCGCGCTCCGCCCGGTCGGCGCAGCGCCGGATTTCGTTCGCGAGGTCGTCCGGGATGAGGCGCTCGCCGCTGCCCTCGCGATCGGCGTAGAGGGCGATGTCCCAGCTGTCCGTCAGTTTTTCCTCGCCGGCGAGCAGGATCGGCACCGTAGGCCGCGGAACGCCGGGGCCGACGATGCGGCGTAGCTTTCGCTCCCCGAGAAAGGGGGCGTGGTGTTGCTTCCGGTACGGAAGGCCGTGGTGCTCAAGCACCCAGCGCGCTCGCTCCGACCAGGGCGAGTAGCTGAGAACGACGAGGGTGCGTTCCGGTACCACCTCGCTCGGTTCATGGGTCACCTGGCCCCGATCCGCCAGGGGGGAGCGTGACAGGCGCCGCGCACCGCGCTAGGCGGCGCTTCGTGTCTTCTCCCTGGACCTCACGAAAACTTCGGTGTTGGCCCGCCGTCCTCGCCCTGGCCTGCACGCCGGTCGCTCAGCCCGCAGGCCGAGCCGCACCCTCGGCCGAGGAGCGCGCGTCGGTTCCGACGCCCGACCTCGAGGCGCTGCTCGCTTCGATGTCGCTGGACGAAAAGATCGGTCAGATGACTCAGGCCGATCGCGACGCGCTCGCGTCGCCGAAGGACGTGACCTCGTACGCGCTCGGTTCCGTTCTGAACGGCGGGGACTCGCTCCCCAAGCCGAACACGCCGAGCAGTTGGGCCGATATGACGGACGAGCTCGCCAGGGTCGCGCTCGAGACCAGGCTCGGGATTCCGCTGCTGTATGGAACCGATGCCGTACATGGCCACGCCGGAGTCCACGGCGCGGTCGTCTTCCCCCACAACATCGGCCTCGGCGCGACGCGCAACCCGGCGCTCGTCGAAGCGGTCGAACGGGTCACGGCCCTCGAGGTGGCCGGCAGCGGGGCCGAGTGGAGCTTCGCGCCGTGCCTGGCCGTTCCGCGCGACGAGCGCTGGGGACGTACGTACGAAGGGTTCGGGGAGACGCCCGAGCTCGTGGCTCTGCTCGCGCCGGCCGCGGTGAACGGCTTTCAACAGGCACCGATCCGATCTCGAAGCGCGGGGCCGACGGGCGTGCTCGCCTGCGCCAAGCACTTCGCGGGCGACGGGGGCACCTGGCTCGGAAAGGATCGGAGCGACACGCGAGGCAGCGAGGACGAACTCGCTCGCCTCCACCTGGCCGGCTACGTCGCCGCCGTCCGAGCGGGCGTGGGCTCGATCATGATCTCGTTCAGCAGCTGGAACGGCATGCCCATGCACCAGCACCGCCGGCTCGTCACCGAGTACCTGAAGGGCGAGCTCGGCTTCCCGGGCTTCGTGGTGACCGACTGGCGCGCGGTCGACCTCTTGCCGGGTGCGACGTACGCCGAGAAGGTCGACCGCGCGATCAACGCCGGCATCGACATGGTGATGGTGCCCTACCAGTACAAGGAGTTCATCGCCACGACGCGGCAATTGGTCAACCAGGGCAGGATCGCGAGCTCGCGCATCGACGACGCGGTCCGCCGAATCCTGAAGCAGAAGGCGCGTTTCGGCCTGTGGCAGAAGCCGTTCGCCGATCGGCGCCTGACGGAAATGATCGGATCGGACGAGCACCGGCAAGTGGCGCGGCAGGCCGTGCGCGAGAGCCTGGTCCTGCTCAAGAACGAGCGCGGTGTCCTGCCGCTGGCGAAGGACGTGCGCGTCAACGTCGCCGGATCGCGCGCCGACGACATCGGAGCGCAGTGCGGCGGTTGGACGGTCGGCTGGCAGGGCATGCGCGGCAAGACCACGCACGGAACGTCGCTGCTCGAGGGTCTGCGCAGCGTCGCGCGCGATCCGTCGCTCGTCACGTTCTCGGCGGACGATCCCGCGCGCGCCGAGCCCGCCGCCGCCGTGAACGTGATCGTGCTCGGAGAGGAGCCGTACGCCGAGTACAAAGGCGATCGCACCGTGCTCGAGCTCCCGAAATCGGACGTCGAGCTCTTGGGTACGCTCGAGAAATCGGGCAAGCCGAGCGTGCTCGTGCTCCTCACCGGGCGGCCGCTGCCGGCGAGCGAAGCGTTCGCGCTCGCCGACGCCGTGGTGGTCGCCTGGCTGCCCGGGAGTGAGGGGGCCGGCGTCGCCGACGTGCTCTACGGAGACTCGAAACCGAGCGGCAAGCTCTCCCACAGCTGGCCGCGCTCGATGGCTCAAGTGCCCATCAACCACGGCGACCGCGACTACGATCCCGAATACGCGTACGGCTTTGGGCTGAGCTACTGAACCGCAGTCGGGCGCTCAGCGCAGGCACGCCCGCACGAGCGCGTCCACGCGCCCGACTGCGAGGCATTGCACCGTGTCCGCGCCGCCGTAGTAGACCTTGAGCTCGCCGTCGGGTTCGGCGACTGCGCCCGACGTGAACACGACGCTCGGCGTCTGGCCGACGAGCTCGTAGGGCTCCTCCGGCTCGAGGATCGCGTCCTCGCACAAGCCGAGAATTTTCGACGGGTCCTCGAGATCGAGCAGGCAGGCGCCGAGCTGGTACACGTAGTGCTGAGCGCATTGCGTGCGCACGCCGTGGAAAATCGTGAGCCAGCCCTGCGGCGTCCGGATCGGCACGGCGCCGGGCCCGACCTTGGTCCAGGCCCAGCGCACGCGGGCGTTCCGGAGGACGCAGCGTGCCTTCCCCCAAAAAACCAGATCGGGCGAATACGACACCCACATGTCGCCGAAGTTGCCGCCCGTGTTGGGGCGCTCGAGACGCGCGTAAAGGCCGCCGATCTTCTCGGGAAAGAGCACGCCATTTCGATTGTCGGGCGGCGAAACGTGTCCGAGCCACTCGAAGCGAGAAAATTCCCGGGTCTTGAGCAGGCTCAGGCGGCAGCCGTGCGAGCTGTGCGCGGCGTGCATCAGGTAGAACGCGCCGTCGAGCTCGGTGATGCGCGGGTCGTAGTACATCCCGGCGGTGTACTCGGCGAATTCGGGATCGCCGTGCGGGAGCTCGGCAGGAGCGGGGCGTGGCGTGAAGCGGTAGCCGTCGCTGCTGTCGGCGATCCAGATGCGGTTGCGCAGGGCGGCGTCCTCCACCCGGCAGGCCATGACGTAGCGCGAGCCGTCCTTGATGACGCCGGAGTTGAAGACACGCTTGATGCCGGAGCCCTCCGGAAAATCACGACCCGTGAGGATCGGGTTCTTCGGATGGCGCGTGAGCAGCGGCGAGGTCAAGGCTCACGCGTAACAGGCACGGACTAGTACCGCAAACCGGAACTGCGTTCCGGGTTTGCCCGCTTCGCGGTCACCTCGGCTGCGCCGAGGGCGGTCCTCTCTGTTGTGCGGGGGCGCCGCTGCGCCCCCCTCGGCTGCGCCGAGCCTCCCCCCTCGGCCGCTGCGCGGCCCGGCTAGCACTACTGTCAGAGATTTGCTTTTCCTTCGGGGATATTGGGCTTCGCGTTCGCGTGCCGTCCCGGCAGTCTCGCTGTCACGTCTTGCGACCCCTCCGACCGGAAAAGCAGCTGACTTTGGCCTCGCCAGAGCATTCGCGTGGCGTGCGGTCTCTGATGTCGATCGTGATCTGTTCCTCCAAAGACTCTGACAGTAGTGCTAGTACAACGGCCAGACGCTTTCCTTCGTAATCCGGAATGCGCA